>JAEORN010000150.1 GCA_016840825.1 Candidatus Thorarchaeota archaeon
TACGATGCCAGCCTCTATGAGAGCGGAGTCCTAATTACTCGAGTTGATACTACTTTGGGAAGTGGTGATGGTATCGTACAGGTAAGATCTGATTCAATTTCTGATCTCTCTTTAGGTGCATGGATTCCGGGACAGGAGTTTGTTGATGAAGTTGCTAGCTTTGCTGTCGAGGTGCTTTCACAAGAAGGTACATCTTTCAGAGTACGAGTGACCACGAATCCTATCGATGGATGGCTTGATGAATCCACGTTGAGTGGTACATCGCATCTTGACTACCAGACTCCAGTTATGGCGACGAATTCGATTGGCACGATATATTGTGTCTATTCAGTCTGGAATTCCTCGATAAGCCAATACTCGATTCAAGCAAGATACAGTGATGATGGGGGTTATTCGTGGTCTGATGCGTTTAGCTTCTTTAATACCTCATACTCATACATCAATCCTTCACTGGCAATAGATCCTTATGATGACTCGTTATACATTGCATATGAGAGTACAGATGGTGCTACTCATGACGCGCGATTAGTTCGATTCTCATCTGATCATAATCTTATTACGTCCACAACAGTATCTGTCAACTCCCAAGATCCAAGTATTGCCACTGATTATGTATATGGAGCCACAAACTACCTTATGATTGCCTATGAAGCTTGGACTGGTGGATCCAGCTCTGTTATTGAGGTAGCTGTAAGTACAGACCAAGGAACTACTTGGATTCTCAGGGATTCACTTAGTATTGATACCTACAACATTCAACCCGAGATTGTTGGTTCATACGGATTTGATGGGGTGAATAGATGGCATGTTGTTTTTGTTGGAGGAAATTCCATTAGCAATATCACAAAGATTGTAGCAGCACGATCGAGTGACTATTTCGATACTATGAATGGATGGACCACGACATTTTCAGTAACAATATCCAATCCAACAATAACCGCAATTCGTGGTTCGCCGGAGGTATTCTTTGCATGGACAGTGAACTCATACGAAGTCAACGCAGCGTTTCAGCATGACCTATACATATGGTATAGTGCAGACCATGCAGAATCGATCAGTGCTAATACACTGCTAATGTCAACGACTGATGATGAGAAATATCCTACTCTGGCTGCAGACAACCAGGGTAGCGTAAGATATGAGAAAGGCGTTGTGATTCTATCCTATTACAATGGGGATGATGTTTGCATCAGGAGAATGTATTATGACCGTCCTGACTTACTTGGTGATGAAGAGATTCTTTGTAGTACGGGATATGATATTTCAGGTGGCATAGCTGTTGCAAGTCACTACATCAGTAGTTCAGTTGGTAGATTCTATCCAGTAGTTGCATGGATGAATGACACTACTAGTCATGACATTGTCTACGCAGTTCCTGGTTACTACAAGGAGTTTGGAGCCTCCTCTCCAGGATATACAATTACAGTCAACGGGCAGGATTATACCTGTCCTATAACAATAGGATTGATGTTCGGATACGACTATGATATCGAGGTTGGCTCATATCATTACACAAGTAGCACTGAAAGAATGAGGTTCGATTCATGGCAGATTACACCAGGAGGAGAATATACGGGTTATCAGAATTTCACTATTGCCTCAAATCGATTTGATACTGGTTATGATCTATTATCGATAACGCAATATTATCTAACGGTAACATCAACATACGGCACTACAGGAGGAGCAGGATGGTATGATTCAGGAACAACTGCACATGCATCATTGAATACAAACATCGTACCAGGTGCAGCAGGAGTACAATATGTCTTTACTTCATGGGGAGGAGACGCTTCAGGGTTTGACTATTCATCTTCAAATGGAATATTGATGGATGGAGCTAAGACTGCTACTGCAGGATGGAAGACGCAGTATTTCCTGACTGTAAATTCAGACCACGGTTCTACCGGTGGAGAAGGATGGTATGACAGTGGATCAAGTGCATACGCCTCTGTAAATGCAGGGATTATTACTGGAGGAACTGGAATACAATATGTGTTCACCTCTTGGACAGGAGATGCCAGTGGTTCAGATCATTCATCCTCAGATTCAATAACCATGAATAGCCCCAAGAGTGCTACAGCTGATTGGAAAACACAATACTATCTCACTGTTTCTTCAGACCATGGCACTATTGGAGGAGATGGATGGTATGATGCAGGGACTCTAGCTAGCGCCAGTATTGATACAGATCTAATCGCTGGCGATACTGGGGTTCAATATGAGTTCATAGAGTGGATTGGCGATGCCACAGGCTTAGATTATGCTGCATCAGATTCAATCACCATGGATGGACCAAAAACAGCAACTGCGAGATGGGAAACCCAATACTATCTTATGATTCAATCGGACTATGGATCAGTTTCTGGGGATGGATGGTATGCAGCTGGAGCTACTGCTCATGCAATGCTGGACACAGATATTATAGATGTGCAGACAGGCGAACGTATAGCCTTTCAGAACTGGAAAGATGATGCGACCGGTACAGACTATTCAACTTCTGATGATATCAGCATGGATGGACCAAAGATGGCAACAGCTGTTTGGGAAACAGAATTCTTCTTCACAATCGAAACAGAGCATAGTACTTCATCGTCACAGGGATGGTACATCGAGAATAGTACCGTTTATGCAGGTCTGGACTCTGGAATTGTTACTGGTGATACGGGTACTAGGTATCGATTTGATGAATGGAGCGGAGACGCTTCAGGATCGGATTACGCTGAATCAGAAGGAATCTTCCTTGATAGACCCAAGACAGCTCAAGCTATATGGATAACTCAATTCAATCTGATATGCGATACGAATCCCAATGATATCACACCACAACCAACGATCACTCCATCAGGGAACTGGTTCAATATCAACACGAATGTCACAGTGACTGCGGAATCAGTAGAGGGATATCAATTCAGTTACTGGTTACTCGATGCTGTTCAGCTCGAAATAGGAGTAGACTCAATTGAAGTTACCATGAATGAACCGCATATTGCTATAGCATTCTATGATTCGATAACCACTTCAACTACGACAACTACTACAACTGAGCCAACAGAAACATCAGGAACTACTGATACATCGACACCAACAATCTCTGATAATCCCCTCTCGGGAATGTTGATGTTGGCCGTAGGCGTCGCAGGAATAGGAATTGTAGTGATATTGATAGCTGTAATGATCAAAAGAAAAGCAACATAGCTACTCGTTCCATCTTGAATAAAAAAAAGTAGGGCTATAGATTGAGTTCTATAGCCTTCATCGATTACATTGATTTCTTTCGTAATTGCCGAAGAGCTTCTCTCACATCGTCCTCACTGACTTCTTCTTCCTTCACAGAGTATTCAGCTTCAGAAGGAGCACTCGACGGAGCTGCTCTATAAGCTCTTTTTGTCATTCCCTTTGATTTGATGCTGCTGAAGAGAGATTGAACTTTCTCCTCTGTTAGCTCTTCATCAGAGAACTCATCCATGCTGACTCCTAGTTCTTCGAGAATTTCTTTCTGAATAGCAAGCTTGTCAATCTCTTCGGTTGCCACTCCTGTGATGAGGCTTACAAGTTCCTCAGCCTTTGTTAGTGGGAAGAAAATCCCTTCAGTGTCTTTTGCTATCTTTTGAAATGTTTCCACGGCCTTCTCATAGTTTGTAATCTCGGGATAACATCCAACAGTATGATAGACAATCCCTTTTTCGTAGGCTACTTTGGTTTCTTTGTCCCATTTTGCACCATCGGGAGTTCCTTTTGGCCATCGATCACTAGATTCAACACCATGAGGTGGAGCATCAGCTACAAGTACAACTACCTTTGCAGCATCTCGTAGGAATTCCATTCTATTGGTGACTTGCATCGCAGTTGAAACAGCCTCTGGCCCGTCACCGCCACCAGATGCTTGCATATGCTTTACGTTTTCCTCAATCTTGTGAGTATCGGAGGTTAACTCAAACTTCTGTGTAACCCAAGTGGTTTCCTCCGGCGGATGGTCACGGTATGCCACCAGCCCAATCCTTAATCTATGACAAAGTTCCTCTTTCTTGATCGTTCGGATTATCTCAAGAATCTTTGACTTTGTTTGTTCTATGTATGGCCCCATAGATCCAGTGTTATCAACAACGAACACTAAATCAAGTTGGCCTAACCTTTCTGACATTGTTAAAACCTCAACAAGTGTGGGAGCCTCGTCGTGAGAGGATATAAGTTTCTGCTGTCTTGAAGAAAGCACCAGTTTTTTATCATCATTTACTCTCGTGAGAATTTACATCTAGAGAAGAAGTGATGAGTTGATGGCATCCACAAAGATTGTTCTTATTGGAGCAGGTAGTCTAAACTTTGGTCTCGGAACCTGTGGAAGTATATTCAATTCTGAAGTTCTAGCAGGAAGCCATGTGAGTCTGCATGACATCAATGCAGAGAATCTGGAACTTGCTAGAGAGGCATGCCAAGAAAAGATCGATCGTGATAATCTCGATTTTACATTAGAAGCTACATCCAATCGTGAAGAAAGCCTGAAAGGAGCGAATTTCATTATCAATTCCATTGAAGTAGGACCGAGATTCTATTGGTGGAATTTGGATAAGAAAATACCATGGAAATATGGTAGCACTCAGGTCTTTGGAGAAAATGGAGGACCCGGAGGCATGTTTCATTCATTACGGGTAGTACCTCCAATCTTGGATATTTGTGAGGACATTAACAGAATCTGTCCCAATGCTACTCTCATCAATTATTCTAATCCTATGTCCAGAATTTGCTTAGCCATCAAAAGAAAATACCCCAATCTAAAGACAGTAGGTCTCTGTCACGAGATTGCAGCGGTTGATTATATGCTTCCCAGGGTTCTGAAATTATCTTTAGAAGATGTGGACTTGTGGTGCGGTGGATTGAATCACATGGGAGCTATAATTGAAGCGAAACGCAGGGATACCAACGAAGATTTGATACCCGAGATTAGAGAGAAGGGCATTAAATTCTTGAAGAGATGGAGATGGAGTCTATCCTCAAGATTGATGCATCCAGTTGATCTTACGCTCTACATTCTTGAGAAATACGGATATGTGCCTTACACAAATGACTCGCACTATGGAGAGTATATCGGTTGGGCAAAAGAGTTTGTCAACATGAGAGGCATCAAGAATTTCTACTTTTTCTATAGACAATCCCTCAAGTATAGAGCATATCAGATTCGAAGGAAGATTAGAAAGATGAAGGGATACGAGTTAGTGAAACCTGATGAAGAACGAGCCATCCCTATTATAGAAGGCATTCTCACAGACAGCAATCATCATGAACTATCAGTGAATCTACCGAACGACGGCATAATATCCAATCTCCCTGAAGATTCGGTCATTGAATGCCCAGCTACCGTTAATAAATCAGGAGTGCAGGGAATTCCACTCGGAGATTATCCAGAGCCACTCGTTGATCTGTTAAGGGATGAGGTTTACGTTCAAGATCTGGTTGTGAAAGCAATACTCAATAGATCTAGGGACTATGCGGTACAAGCTCTTCAAGCAGACTCTAATTTCCCACGTAAGGACCTGATCGATGCCTTTCTGGATGAGATGATGGAACTGCAGAAAGACTGGGTTGACCTGAAGTAGTAGAAAGACTGAGGCGATTCATCAAGAATCACCTCAAGAAATCGATTCTTACGATGGACGTCTTCGAAATACAATCAGTACCAGTATTGCACCTAGACCAAATCCGAGTCCAACGGAACCCAAGATGATTATTGTATAATCATCAGGGTATGTCAAACCCGTTGTCATAATATCAGTAGTTGTTGTTCCCGTAGTGGTTGTTATTGTGGTGGTTGTGGACGTATTATAGATAGGAGTCACGAACACTGTCACATTATCAGTTGCTATGTTTCCTGAGGAATCATTTACAATCAAAGTGTAGAGGTATAATCCAGCTTCGAGACCATCTACATTGATACTGATGCTTGTTCCATCCCAAGTGCCTGAACCTATCAAAGTGCCATTCCTGAGTATTTCGTATGAGTCAGGACGAAGGTCAGTAGGATACCATGTAATGTTATTCCCAACAGCACCCACTTCATAGGTTAAACCTGAAGGCGAATCAATCTCAGGACTCGTGGTATCAAGTACGGTAACAAAGACTGTGTCTGAGGTCTGATATCCGTATTCATCCCTCAGGCTAATTGTGATGTTATATACTCCAATATCTAGTCCATCAATGGAGAGAGAAACTGTATTATCCACACAGGGGGTCCAGGATACTGTAGTTGCATTGCCATCAATACGATAAAATGGTAGAGGCCACCAAACATCACCCAATGTCCATGTAAGGTGATTATCTAGTGAACCCAATTCTATGGTAGTATCTGATGGCAAGCTCAAATCAGTCCTCTCTATTACCTTGACAAAGACTGTGTCACTGGTGTAGTATCCAAAGCCATCATAGACGGTGATTGTATGATTATATACGAATCCGACGGTAAGACCATCGATATTGAATTGTATCGTACCATTCTCAGACCAGCTTGTTAAACCTGTACTGGACCCATTCCCCTCAACCTTATACTGTCCAGGCATAAAATCCTCAATGGTCCAAAAGATGAAATTACCCACTGTATCTTCTACATATATCAAATCCATAGGAGAACCCAAATTTGGCTTTGTAGCATCATAGAAGAAAATAACAGTTTCTTTGTATTCCGTGCCATAGATGTTTGTAGCCAAGATAGTCAAATTACGAAAGCCATGTTGAATATCTGTCAAATATGAACCACTTGGGAATGCTGATGTATTTGCTGATCCATCCAGATAAATGGATAGAGAATAATCAGTCGTATTGAATATGGTATAATTCACCCTAACATCTTCAAAACCGTAATTTGGGTCAATTGGACTCTCTATGATAATACGTACATTCTGAATGTCAAGTTTGAATATGAAGGCATCATTCCATCCTGCGTAAGTAGTATCATTAGCTCCCGATGTTGTTGGGAGATCATTGGAATGTGTAGCTCCAGATGCGACGACATTATCATTGCTATCTAAAGAAATGGCGTATCCATGATCGTCCAGGGTTCCGCCAAAGAACGTAGAATAGAGTATTGTAGTTCCGACAGGATTCAGTTTACTGATGAAGGCATCATAGTCTCCGTTGCTAGAAATATCATATGCATTGTTAGTTGTTGGAAAGTCAGCGGATAATGTTTCTCCAACGATGTATGCGTTATCTGATGCATCAACTTGAATGTCCTTCCCGATATCCGTGTTGGAACCACCAAGGAATGTGGAATAAAGAAGAGACGAACCATCTGCACTAAGTTTGAAGACAAATGCGTCATAGGTTCCTCCGTTGAAGCTAGTATCGTTTGCATTCAAACTGGTTGGAAAGTTTGCAGAGTTCGTGCAACCAGTGACATATGTATTATTTGAACTGTCAATGGCCAAGGAATATGTATAGTCCGCACCTGACCCTCCGATATAGGTTGAGAAAACGATGTTGGTGTAATCTGCACTCAATTTACAAACAAAGACATCTATGCTCTCACCAAAAGAAGTATTGTAAGCTCCCGGAGTAGTAGGAAAGTCTGCAGACACTGTACACCCTGTAAGATAACAATTGTTTGAACTATCAAGGGCTATGGAGTATGCATATTCGTATCCGTTTCCTCCAATGTAGGTAGAATTGAGAAGATCAGAACCATCAGCATTCAACTTGAAAACGATGACATCATAATCTCCATCATAAGTTGTATCATTGGCACCGAGAGTAATGGGAAAATCAGATGATTGGGTCGCTCCAGCAATGTAGGCATTGTTCACACTATCAAGTGTAATTGAAACTCCATAATCGTTATCGGTTCCTCCAACGAATGTTGAATAGAGAAGAGTAGAACCATCCGCACTCAATTTGCAAACGAAAATTTCTAAGTACCCACTAGACGTGGTGTTGTACGCTCCACTTGTAGTAGGAAAGTCAGAAGAGCCAGCAGATCCTGTAACGTATGCATTATTAGAACTATCAACAGTTATTGAGTAACCGCGATCATCGACGGATCCACCAAGGAAAGTCGAATAAAGAAGAGTAGACCCATCTGAACTTAGTTTGCAAACAATGACATCATAGCCTCCATTCAAGCTTGTATCATTTGCTGTAGGTGTGGTTGGAAAATCTGAGGAAAGTGTTTCCGCTACGATGTAGACATTATCCGAGCTGTCTATATCCATGTCGTAAACACGATCATTGTATGACCCACCGAGGTATGTAGAGAAGAATAGAAGCGGGTCGATTATTAAGGGAGAATCCTTGTTATAGGAATCAATAATTCCAAATCCGAAGCTGCAATCAATTCCTTGTTTCTTGACAAACACCCCTCCTATTTCTTTCTGACCTGCCTTTGTTTCTTGGTAAATATACAAGTCTTTATCCAGTAGTGCGCCTATGGGTGTTTTCGCATTCAGTGAACCATCTATTTCAATAGTCAAATCATCAATGCCTTCATATCTCAACTCAATGTCCTCTGGATTCCCACCCGGTCTTACAATGAATTCGTACTTTATACCATCATTTGAAACATGATACACAAGATCGATGTTTTCATAGAGATCTGTGTACACAACCTCACGATAACTACGTATACCACTATACCAATTACTGGGATCATTCCCAATGAAGAAATTGCTCGTGTGTGGAAGTATCTTGGAACCTTGTGGAATGACCTTATTGGCACCCAGAAAGACTAGCTCAATTAGAGCTGGCTGACTTTGTTCATTCCTTATGGAACCAAGTTGGAGGTCCTGGGGTCTTGGGGTGGTTGTTGATGATAGCCTATACAATACACTAGAATCAGTGAATCCAATTCCAATTCCAAATGCTTCTCCATAGAAAATGACTTGATCATTATGAACTTGTCCCAGATTCTCAAGAAACTGAGCTTCTACAGCTTGTTGTGCTTGTTCTTTAATCACAGATTCTTGCATTGGCTCTCTTTGATTTACTGAGTCAATTCCAATGTATGAATGGATAGCAATCGAACCTGTAATCAGAAATAGAAATATCATAAAGAAAGAAACGAAGGTATAGTTCCTATGCATTCTCATCCAAAACCACCCTATGCGTAATGTAAACACTAGGATAAATTTGTACAAGAATAATAGTTAATCAATTGAATGTTTGAAGTTATGTCACTTTTTCGCCAGAATTCAGAAAGAAACTTTAGTCAGGCTAGAATATCAAATCCCTAGGTGCAAAACATGGAGAAATTCAATGAGAATCCGATACTAGACCTCATGCTAATGCACATAGTATTTGCAATTCCACCAGCTCTGATTATTGCACTCTTTCAAGATATTGCGATAAGCGCAAGGCTGCTAGTCGTTGTCATTCTCTACAATTTGTTACTTCCACTATGGGCACATTTCAGAAATCACAAGGATTGGCTCGAGGTTTGGATATTCGTGTTTCCCATTAGTCTACTAATGATTTTTCCAGATTGGTTCCTGGCTTTACAGTTAGGGGTGCTATCATTCCCCATAGATGGATTTCCAATGATTGGTGCTGTTCCAGTCTATATGGCAGGATTATGGGTTATACCACTCTTTCTGGTCGTGTACACAGGATTGCTAACAAGAAGCAAAGGCATCCCTATGACCTCTCTGGCAATATTGATTGTATCACTCATGATATTCGGTGTATCAGAAGCGACATTGTGGATGATAGGTTCTTGGTATGCACATGACGTACTCATGATTGGCAATGTTGCTATTTACATCATCATTCCTGAATTACTTCTTGGTCTTTCGACATACCTCGGTTACTTAATGACTAGGAAGAGGGGAATCATTGAGAGGCTTGTGATGGCTTTTGTCATAATGGTCATGTACTTGGGTAATGCAAGTTTCTTCTACTTCATTATTGAGCGGCTCATACTTGGAGCCTAATGTTATTCACTCTCGATAATGGTTGACAATAGGCATCTTCCAACCGATTCCAAAAGACCTCTTCGTTATACGAATGCAAGGTGGAGCTTGCCATCTCTTGTATTCAGACAATCTAACCCTTCGATATACATCATCCACAATCTTGGACGGATAACCCATATCTAGAAGTTCCTGCTTTCCTTTCCTACCTTGGACAATGTCATCCACCATCGGACTCACGATGTCAAAATCGAATGGATCGAATTGATTCTCCTTTAGCTCTGCAGACGGTTTCTTGGTCAATGAACCAACCGGGATGATGTTTCGTCCCTCCCTGTGATTCACATACTTGGCAAGCTTATAGACCTCAAGCTTGCTAACGTCTCCTATAACACCAACACCGCCAGTCATATCACCGTAGAGTGTGCAATAGCCAAGAGCTAATTCCGTTTTATTTCCTGTATTCAAAACTAGAAGTCGAAGGTCTCTCAATCTATTAGAAAAGTCCATCAAGATGTTTCCTCTTGCGCGTGGTTGAATATTCTCATCTGCAACAGGGTCATCTTGTTCAATGTCTATTCCGAAATGAGACCTGAGTTCCCTGAGAGGGGTCACAAGAGACCTGTGATACGAGTCTACGATATCCTGAATTGAAACCTGAAGATATTTGATGCCTAGATTCTCTGCGAGTATTTCAGCATCACTCTTACTATGCTCACTTGAGAATTTCGAAGGCATAGATACTCCAATGACATTCTCGGGTCCTAGTGCATCAGTGGCAATACATGCAGTAAGAGCTGAATCAATGCCTCCACTCAGACCAAGAACAGCCATCTTAAAACCCGTCTTTTTGAAGTAGTCACGGATACCCAAAACCAGTGCATTATACATTTCAACTTCCTTATCATAGTCAGGAAGCTTGATGGGGATCCCAACTCCTGTCGATGGTTCAAACTCTACGATAATAATATCCTCTTCAAATTGTGATCCAATCGCAATTATCTCACCGTTAGAATCAGCCGCTATACTTTGTCCATCAAAGACCAACTCATCTTGTCCACCTATGAGATTTACGAGCATAACTGGGACTCTATTCTTCTTTGCTTTCTCCACTATCAACTCTTGCCGTTCGAAACGTTTCCCAACATGAAACGGAGAGGACGAGATATTGATGACGAAGTCTGCTCCTTTTGAGCATAGAATATCAGTGACTTTGGTGTCATAATCATGATCCCACAGATCCTCACAAATTTCTACACCAAGTTTGTATTTCTTCCTACGAATAGAAATCTGAAATGGGTGAATTTCGTCAATAGCTCCGGGTTCAAAATACCGTTCCTCATCGAACACATCATAAGTTGGAAGTAACGTTTTGTGAACTATACGCAAGATTTTCCCGTTTTGAAAAACCGCAGCTGCGTTGTATAGGTGACCTTTCTCATCATAGTCCACAAAGCCTGTAATCAAGATGATACCGTTTGAATGTTCAGCTAGGGAGAGGGTTTTTGTCTTATTCAGGTGCAGGAAGGATTTCTCATATAGAAGGTCTTGAGGAGGGTATCCTGTGATGACCATCTCAGGAAATGCAACGATCTCTGCACCTAGATTTCGAGCGGACTCAATCCCTTCGAGAATCTTCGAGAAATTACCATCGATATCTCCAACAGTTGGATTGATTTGAATCAAGGCGACCTTCATCTTAGACTCACATGCCTATGCCAACAGAAGCTAGTAATGACTTTTGTTGCCAATGAAGAAGGCAACGCATGCCACAAAGATTGACACGCGGCAGACTTGGCCAACATCTAATTTGCTGAATTCAGTTCCTTTTTGTGCAGTTATTTATCAGTATGAAGTACATTCTAAATATTGGAGTCCATATCATGCGGGTGTATCAGCGACTTCCAGTTCTCATAGTTTTCGTCTTACTACTGATTCCACTTGATGGAACTAGTATGATTGCTATAACTTCAGACTCTGTCAATGCAAATCAAATTGCATCAATTACCTATGCTACAGACAGAGCAAGAGAGGTCTATGACGAAGTATCTCAAAACTCATACGAAACTCTAGTTCGCGAATTCTCTGAATTAGGCCCCAAATTATATGGCACTCACGGTAATGATGATACCAAAGATTGGATTCTTGATAAACTGCAGAATGTAACGAACGGGAAGGTTATTGGGCAAATAGTTGGAGGTTTTGAGAACGTAATAGGTAAACTCACTGGTAGTATGGGAAGCTCAGGTCCTATGATCATGATCGGGGCGCATTTTGATACTATAGAAGTCGCTCCTGGAGCTAATGACGATGGTTCAGGTGTTGCAACAACCCTTGAACTAGCCCGAGTCCTTTCACAATATAGTTGGCCTGTGGACATCTACTTCGGGTTTTGGAATGATGAGGAATCTGGACTTCATGGTTCAAATGAGATTGCACATGAGTACTACAATGATGAAGTGGATATTCTGATCTATTATAACATTGATATGCTCCTGACGGTAAGTCCATCACTTCCCGAAGATGAGAAGATTATAATGTACTACGCAAACCAAAGGGGTGCTGATTTTCATGACGCACAATATTGGGCTGAATTGACCAAAGTCGTTGGAAATAACTTTGGGGTGGCGGTGACGAATCCAATTCCCTCAAGTGAAACAAGCTCATGGGCGTATTCTGACCATGCACCCTTTGAAGCTGTTGGATATAGAAGTGTTATTTTCGCTCACGAATCAGGCGGTGCGCTCGATTCGGCATATCATACTAGTGGCGACATATGGTCAAATCCGATCTACAACTACTACTATGCAACGAAGGCAACCGCGAGTATAGGAGCGAGCATTGCATTTGCATTGGGTAGAGTACAAAATCAGCTATTCTACGAGTCGCACGAGATTGATAATCTAGCTTCTTCCTCATCAAGAACCCTGCTTTTGGAAATGAGTACAGAAACCGAATTGAAACTCACCTTCACATCGAGCATGGACACCTCACTTCTGGTTAGAGTTTACGACCCATTAGGCCAGCAAGTAAGGCTTGAAGAGGTTTCTACAACAAGTGGATCTTCTGGCAGCATCTCTTTGGAAACTGGAATGGATGGTATCTATGAAGTTGTCATTGTCAACGCAGGAGGTGGACTTATTGATTTCGAAGTGGAGATGGAGTATGAAACCGATATCGATGGTGATGACCAGCCTGATAGTGAGAGTTGGTGGCATAATTCATTTCAAACAGATTCGGATAATGACGGAATCTCTGATGCGGACGAAGAGGACATGGGTTCCGATCCGCACAACTCGGATCAAGATAACGACACTTTATCTGATTACGACGAGATTTACATCTACGGCACTGCATTCAATAACAATGACACTGATGACGATTCTATAGATGATGCTTTCGAAATTCAAGTTGGACTCAATCCATTGGTGAAGGATTCTGACAGAGACCCTGACTATGATGGATTGAGTAATCTGGGTGAGTATCTAGCTGGAACGGACCTCTTTGCACCCGACACAGATTTGGACCTGATGTTGGATGGATGGGAAGTGGCTCACGGATTGGATCCATTAAGAGATGATGCCTACGAGGATCCTGATGGAGATACTATGGAGAATCTGTATGAGTATCGTTCAGGGAATGACCCTCAGGTCTTTGATGGACCATTGCTCACAGTTATTCCCACAGGGATAGGAACAGCAGCGATCATACTCTCAGGGATAATATGGTTAGGTGTGAGGAGGAAGCATCGTCGATGAAGTCTAATGCTGTTGTGTTTCAATTAATTCCTTTAGAAGAGTGACGGATCTCTCATAATGGGTTCGAGCGTTGATGATGCTCTCCTCATCTTTTGGATCGAACTCTACTATCATCTCAGCAAATATCTCTTTGTGCTCAGATATGGTGGGCTGAAGACCATGGATATGTAATAATGACTCAGATGAATGATTTCGTACGAGATAATCAGGATCTAGCATAGACTCATAGAGTGCATCTACAACCTCTGGGAGATTATATTGTCGGAGCATTATTGCTGCACTCATCCGTGAGGACCAGAAAGGTGCTTTCTGCAATACTTCGATGATAACAGGGACGTATTCATTTGTGGATTCGAGTACATTCAGCGCATGAGCAATCTCTATTCGAGGTCTGTCATAAGATCTAGGAAGCTGCTCCTTCATGGAGGCTATTGCACGTTCAGCTCGCATTTCACGTAATCCCATGGGAGCCCAATAACTTCCCTCATTCATGGATTCGATTAGCATGTCAATCCCTTGTTCCCTCTCTTCACCCTTGAGATACGCTGCAGCCGCAGGGTTGATCCCATCATGCCACATCATGTAGGGATTGCCAAAGAAATTATCCATAAAGAATTCCCAATCTCGACTAGGCATCTATATCAACGATGAGAAGAACTAAGGGGGATTTGAATGCATGTTGTCAGTATCCTAGGTAGATTCAGAGTTGTATTCGAGAATCTTCTCGAAGCGAGGATCATTTCGCAACGAGGCAAGATCCGAATCATTCCTTGCCCACTCTATGAGAGAAACTTCCCCTTTGCATGCCTTCTCAAGATGCTCTAGAGCTATTTCTCGCTTTCCTGAGAGAGCAAGATAGCAAGCAAGATTGTACAGTGCACCATGCAACTCAAATGAATCCTTGGCTATTTTTTTTGCCTTTCGAGTTTCATGAATTGCACCTTTAAGATCGCCATTCTCTTTCTTTGCGTATCCCAGATTGTTCCACACGCTTGCAAGATCGGGCCTTAAATCTGAAGCACGTTCAAACATTGTTTGAGCCTTTTTGGGATCTTTCATATCGATACAGAGGTGACCGAGCTCAGTACAAACTTTCCACTCATTCTCGTCCGGACGCAGTATGGAATTGAGAATACGAAGTGCTTCTTCATACCTTTTTGCGACTCTTAGGTCACTTGCACGTCGCAAAGTGTCATCAATAGTATCCACAGATTATACCCAGTATTCAGAACACAATTTCCGTAATCAATTCTTGGTTTTTTAGATAGGATTTTGGTTCCTTCAAAAGAGATTTTACTTCATTCCTTCGTATGATTCAGTGTGAATATTCCTAGCGAATAAGGGAGATATCAAAGTGACTCAAGATACAAGCTATGACAGTTTTCCAAATTGGATACGAGGAGTAGATATTATTGTAGGGATAATATCCATATTTGCAGCGATTCTTTTTGTTATTGGCAATAGTCTATCCTCATTGATACTAATCTTTGTCTTATCTGCAGCTTTAGCAGCAGTGGGGTTTGCCAGGGTCGCGAGGGCTGCTGCAGTGAAGGCAAAAGGTACACCAAGAAGGATTGTCAATCTGATATCAGGAATTTCTGTCATCATCATTGTAGCTTTATTGATACTTACCACCGGAATAGCTGAGTCACTACAGATACGACTAATTGCTTTTGCATGGTTGATTAATGCGATAGCGAGAATCCTAATCGGATTCTTAGAGAAAGATGTAGACAGGAATCTAAGGATACTCCAATTCATCGTTGGACTCATATCCGTGGTGGTTGCAGTATATATTGACTTGAATCCTGTGGTCGATGTCAGCACGGCAGTTCTCTTCCTTGCTCTAGTTGTCGGGGCGAATGGACTTGCAAGAACTGCGAGAGGTTACGTTGGAGTCTAATTCAGTAGGACGTCAGCAGCATAGAATACCTCGTGGCATTGGACATGTCCATGTAGACAACTTCAATAGGAAATTAATCTGGCTTCGAAATTCGGAGTGAAGCATGTTGCCAGACAATTCCAAAGAAGCAGAGAAACTTGTGGATATTGCAATGGACCATCTTGTCCAAGAGGAGTATGAGAGAGCTGAGAATGTCCTCCGGGACGCACTGGAACTTGATGAGAACAATGAAAACGCCTTACTGAATCTTGGAATTGTCCTGATTGAAAAGGGAGATTACGCTGAAGCAGAGTCGATCTTCTCTAGACTTGCAGATATGGACAAAGAAGATCCAGATCTATACGTGTTTTGGGCAGATGCCCTAACCAGTCTTGAGAGATACGAAGAAGCCGCAGAAGCGCTCAGCCATGCCATTAAGCTTGATCCGGAGGATCCGAGTACATGGTCAATCTATAGCAGTGTCCTATCCTTCTTGCATAGAGAGCAAGAAGCTGCTGAAGCTGAAGCGAAAGCTGAAGAACTTGAAAGGCTGTTTGCTGAAATAGAACTGGATGAGGATGAGTAAGGGAAATTCCGAGAGTTTATCATTCGAAATGTTACTCAATGAATATCGACTTCTAGGTGTGTTCGATGAATCTCAAATTGAGTGAAGAACTATTCAAGACTGTGGGCTCGGAAACCAGACTTCGCATAATGCACCTTCTTGATACCAACATGGAGGGCTTGCGTTTTAGTGAGATTTCAGCAAACTTGGAGATTCATCCATCCACTCTTGAAGATCATCTAAAGCGTCTTCTTGATGGTGAAGTTATCAGTCATTATGATGGCAAGTATTTCCCAACACTGAACACATCCCGTTTCTTGCGATTTAGTGATTCATTATCTTCAGGATCAAAGAATCAATATCTAGCGACTCATCAAATGGTAATTGAGGATACCAAGCTCCGCGAGGAATTCTGGAACCTTGATTATATCGTCCTTACTGACCTACTTTCGATTGTTTCCAAGGCGAAAGCATCGTTCACTGAAGGTATCTCGTATGGGTTCATTGGGGGCGAAATGGACATGAAGCTTGAGCAATCATTCTTCGAGTTATGGCAACCAAATATAGGAGATGCAGAGGTCGATGTTGTATTCACCGAAAAAGGAGTTCAAGATATAGTTGAACTAGATGTGGGTAATCTTTTCATGCAGGCAGCAAATCCTCTAAAAACGAACATTTACGTGATAGATGAATGCACGTGGGCTATTGGGGGTAGTGATAAAGGAGGCCTTCTATATCTTACTGGACTGACAGGGCATGTTGATTATCAGCAAGCCCTCTGCTTTGAATCGGAAGAAGGAATCAATTGGTTACGGAATGTATTCCTCCTGCTAAAAGCCAAAGCAAGAAAGATGGAATATAGTGAGATCAAGAGAATCCTCTCCACGTAAAATATAATTGATATCTAATGGATATCCCATCGACTTGATGTAAGATATTGAGCAGATTTACTATTCGAGTGATAAAAAGCGAACATTTTCCATCAATAAAAAGACTATAATAGCTGCGTGCAAATCCTATTACAATTTGTATTCGCGAGGAATGAGAGATGGAAAGTGGTGAAAAACCTGCATCGCAGGTTTCCAAAGGATACATGGTTTTCCTAATAGTTCTCATGGGCCTTGTTAGCCAGCTTGATAGTTGGCTATCATTGATAGAAGCGACTGCAATTCCGGAGATTCTGAATGAGTTCTGGCCTAGTGCTACAAATGAAGTAGCAAGAAGTGAATTTGCGTTCCTTCAAGGTTTCTTTGGAATCATAGTATTTGCTGTATTCTTCATAGGCTGGTTTGGAGATGCATATGGACGGAAGAAAGGAATTCAAATCCTAGTATTGACAATGGGTATTCCAGCGATATTAATCGTCTTCCTTTCAATCAATGTGTATGCATTCCTAATCCTTTACTCCTTAGTAATAATGGGTACTACCTCTAATCTTTGGGAAATCCCCGTAGCTGAGGAATCACCAGCAAATAAGAGGGGGTTGTATGGTAGCCTTGCTTTTCTCATCGGAGTGATCCCGCTCTATGCAATTCTGGGAAACAGAATAATCTATGCATATGATTGGAGATGGGGCTATGGAATAATGTTCGTTTTGATGGTTGTAATTCTACTCATGACCTTTAAAATGAAAGAAACACAAAGATGGATTGACAGCTCAGCTGATAGAGAGAAACGTCTAGGGATTATGGAAGCCTTACGAAAGATCGATAAAAAGGATTGGAGATATATCATCTTGGCTACCGTAGTATATCTCGTCTGGACAATTTCATTCAAGATGGCAACATCTTGGGGCGGTGAGTACTTTCAAACAGTTCAAGGACTAACACCCGAAGCTTGGACATCAGTACTGACAGTAGCAGGACTCCTACTCCCGGTAAGTGCATTGATTTCTGGAATTCTACTGGACAAAGTAGGGAGGAATGTGGTGCTCGTTATGGGATCTCTGGGTTCAGTAATCAGCTTAGTTGGTCTCGGACTCACAGGATTATCGTACTTCTATTGGGGAGCGTTCTTCTTCATGGCAGCAGTTCTTGCATGGATTTACGTCTATCTAGCAGAGATATTCCCCACAGAGATACGAACCACGAGCGTTGGAGTTTGTGTTACGGGTGCTCGATTTGGATATGTTGTAGGACCATTGATCTCAGGAGCTTTACTCGCAATGTTTCCAGTCATGGATGGATTTTGGATTATTGCAGGGTTACTCATGATAGTTCCCTTATTCACACTTCTAGCGAAACCTCTTGAAACCAAGGGTAAAGAGCTTGAAGTGATAAAAGAAGAGAGGTAACGACTAATTTGATGAGGAGTGCATATTACACTCCTCAATTCTTTTTCTTCGAAACTGAATTCTTATCTTACGCTGCAGGAGGACCAGCTCGAATTCTGTCCCTTAGGGAATCCATTGTTGCCCGTAAGTCATGTATGTCTTCAAGCCACCAAGTGATCCCTGCTTTCACCCAAGGTTGCAGGACTGCTCTGTCCTTATCTTCATCCGTACCGGTGGTTTCTCCACAGATGACAACTTCATAGTTATCAAGATTGCCTCGTTCACTCCTAATGATATCAAGAACGTCTTTCAGATGAGATGGTTGCACAGGTTCAGGCCACTGCGAGTGAACAGGTATGACTCCATCAAATCGAGCTGCACGTCTAAAAGGAGCATTATGCGGTACACCTCCGCCAACCCAAATTGGGATCCTTGGTTTCTGGAATGGTCGGGGTAGAAAAGTGACATTCTCCAATTGATAATGCTTACCCTGAAAAGAAAAGGCTTCTTCAGTCCAAAGACCTGTGATGATATCTAGACACTCGTCCAGTTTCTCAGCACGAATCTTTGCCCTATCTTCTTCACCAAACGCTGTGAATTCCGGATCCGGAGGTGCTCCAATTCCAACACCTAAGATGAAGCGTCCCTTAGAGAGATAATCCAGAGTGACGCATTCGCGAGCTACTTTCCACGGACGTCTCCGAGGTAAAGGTGTTACCATGGGACCAAAGTGCATCTTTTTGGTATTACATGCAATTGCTGTTAGAGCTATATAGGGATCAACAAAGGTGGTCTGGTAATCTTTGAATACCATGAGATGATCCCAAAGAAAAAAGCCATCCCATCCAGCCTCCTCAGCATCGATAGCCATTTCTATCAGTAAATCGATATTACCGAAAATTCCGAAATTTGGTAATGACATCCCGAATTTCATAACTGATACCTCGAACAGATTCGAAGTTATTGGAACTAATTTATGGATTGATTTCTCGGAATCTTAGAGCTTATTCTGGTATGTTCTAAAACTACTGCTCTAGTGAGAATGAGCGTTCTCTCCATAAGGACAGTGACAGATTTGATTTATCAATCACCTGAGAATGTTCTTTAAGCAAAAGATGAAGGAACTCAGCATTTCTAACTAGATTCTCAAAAGAATCAAGAATCTTGACTCCGCGAGGAGCTTTAAGGTATACATCAAAATTATGAGGCGCGTATTTTGAAGTCCATGAAGCTAAATCTGCAAGAGTGAAGAGATGAGGGGTGATTCCAGGATATGCTCTCTCATCAAACATCACATATGGATAATATGGCTCACGATCAGGATGTTCTTCAAGTAATCCAGAACAGCTCTCCTTTGTCTGAAAGCCCAGCTCATTGAGCTTCAAGATATGAGGTCTAATCGAGAGATCTACATATCCAATGAAATCATCAGGAATCAGGGCAGTCCAAATTGAGGCGTTCCAGACAAAACGATGCCAACTAGTTTCGTGATGTGCCCAGATAAAACTCGGTATGTCACCTGCAGCAACACGAGACCTATATGATTCAAGTTTTCTCATGAGTTCATTGGTTGCTCCTAAGAAACGATCAGGAGAAGAATTAGCAGGACATCTTAGTTCTAGGTTTCCTGATTTTATTAGTCGAGGATACCATCCAGCTGCGTCCGCAATTGTGAATAGATGTGCTTCAAAATTAGGATATGATTCGTGTGATAGTATGATTGAATTTTCATTGTATGAATGAATTATTAGGTCATATCTTTCCAATGCGCGAATAAGTTCTTGTTGTATCATAGGAATATACTTCTCACTCCTTCACATAGTATCTGATGTATTTGCTAGTAAGCTCTTCCATTTGGACAAAATGGAAGGGGTTTGAAAACCCCCTTCTATAATCCACTAAAATGCGTAAATGATAGCTCCAAGCGCAAGAAGGAAAATCGCAATGTAATACGTTAACATAGTAACAGGTTCATCGTAACTGAAACGATGGTGAAACTCTCTGATTCCGATAAATGAATCAGAAATGATAAAGAAGACTACGCCAACTACTGGGATGAAACCAAAGAATGTTCCTGTAGACAGCCAAAGGAGAATTGAGGTGCAAAGCGTTAATGATATCGCTAGAGCATAGACATCAACAGCTCGAATGAGCTTTGTAGGCTCTTCAGCAGTCATCAGATATCTATGGAAGAGTACAATGTAAACAAGCATTATTCCAAAGCATACAATGAAGACGAGAATCGGAATGATATCAGTTCCAATTGCACTATTCAGTATGAAGTTGGCAATGAAGACTATGTGACCAAATAGGAACATCCCTAGACCGGGAAGGATGTTATACTCCATAGCAATATCTCCCAACCCACAGAACACCAATGCCACCATCAATAGGATGTAGAACAAGGAATCTGAAGGTATTGAGAGAAGAACGAAAATCACCGAAGAGAGGGCCGGAACGAATTTAATCAAGGTAGCTATGGGAGTCCCTGTCTTCTCTTTGACCTCAAGCACTGTGTAGAGCAAACCAAATATCCAGAACACTATTCCGTAAATTATAGGATCCATATTGAATAATGATACCTTGGTAGCTATTATTTGTTGTGAGAATTCCTCAATACACCTTCATCAAACTTAGGACCCTTGATTGAGTTCGATATCAAAGCAATTTATGAATCGCTTCAATATTAGATTCACAATCATCTGCAAATTGCTCGAAGACAGTGGATGCTTCTATTAGAAACTCGATTTTAATTGATGCCTCTGAATAGAACGCTCTCTTGCACTGTTCAATCCTCTTGAGCATAGAAGGTAACTCCTTACCTTCGCTCAGATTATCTCGAGTGAGTTCATATTGCGAACTATCGAAATCACGTATTGGTTCCAAGATCATTTCAGTGACATTCTCACGCCTAACTCGTTCTAGATTCCTAATGCGATTGACAGATGCATCCTTCAGTTTTGTGATTAGTTTGGCATCCTCTCGAGATTCAGACAACATGGGAATCACTTTATCATACATTTCAATGGAGTCTGATTCTAGTTGCAATGCGAATTTCATCACAGCACCAAATGTACCTAGTTCCAATCCAGTCAACTCCTTTCGAGCACTACCACCGTGAAATGACCACTTTGTTCTCAGTGAAGAAATTCACAGCATCCTGACCTTGTCCATGAAGATCTCCCAAGAATGAGTCCTTCATTCCAGAGAATGGAAAAGTTGCGATAGGAGCAACGACTCCAATGTTGATACCAATATTTCCAGCTTTGACTCGATACTGATACTCTCTTGCATGTCTTCCGCTAGTAGTGAAAATTGATGATGCATTTCCATAACGATTGGCATGAATTATATCAATGGCTTCATCCAAATCTTTCACTTGAACGATAGGAATAACTGGTCCAAAAATCTCTTCACTTGCGATTTTCATCTCAGGTTTCACTTTATCAAAGACCGTTGGTCCAACGAAATACCCATTTGGATATCCATCAACCTTGATATTTCGTCCATCAAGAAGTAGCTCTGCACCTTCCTTTATTCCAGATTCAATCAAACTAAGAGTATGCTCCATTCCCTTCTTCGATGCTAGAGGACCCATCTGTATTCCTTCTTCTAATCCATTACCAACAGTCAGCTCTTTGGATGCCTTCACTATTGCCTCTTTAAGCGGCTCGTAGATTTCTCCGACTGCTAGAAGAACACCACCAGCAAGGCACCTTTGTCCAGTACAGCCATAAAAGGAGGTAATGATCGCAGGAACGGTTCGTTCCAATTCTGCATCAGGCATGATTGTAAGGAAGTTCTTTGCGCCACCTTGAACTTGAGCACGCTTTCCAAACTCCGCTGCTTTCTTGTAGACTAATTTGCCAACATGAGTTGAACCTACAAACGACATTCCGATGGTGTCTGGACTCTCAAGCAAAGCATTTGATACATCTGCTCCTCCATGGACCATATTGAGAACACCCTTCGGTAATCTGAGATCGTGAATAATCTCGAATTGCCGTACCTGACTCATTGGAACCTGTGGTGATGGTTTTACGATGTATGTGTTCCCTGTGCCGACAGCGAATGGCCAAAACCATGTTGGAACCATTCCAGGGAAATTGAATGGTGCAAGACAGAAGAAGACACCTAGTGGCTGCTTTATTACCATCTCATCAATACCAGCAGAGATGTCCTCTGCGTTATAGCCCATCTGAAGTGAAGGAATACTTGTTGCGCATTCGATATTCTCAATTGTTCGACGATATTCGCCTCTTGCCTCGTCCAAAGTCTTTCCTTGCTCAGTAGTCAGAATTTTGGATAATTCTTCAAACTCATCCTCGAAAGCGTTCCGTATCCTATTGAGATAACGAACTCTAGTAAAAGCAGGGGTTTCACGCCAACGTTCAAATGCAGTCTTTGCTGCTAGAATCGCTTCATTAACTTCCTCAACTGTACTCATTGGAGTTCGAGCGATCACTTCTCCAGTTGCAGGATTAATGACCTCACTTGTTTCCTTAGCTTTGGATTCAACCCATTTCCCATTGATATAGTTCTTAACGACTTCAACTGTCAAGACACACACATCCATTCTTGCGGACTTTCTCTTACTGTGATTCTGCTATTTGATTGTTGTGCAATGAATCGATTCAGTTCGGATATACAAACTCTACAGCACTATCAGCGCAAACTACTGCACATAATCCACACCCATCACATTTCTCAGTATTCACATGAGCTTTACCATCTCGCATCTGAATAGCAACATAACCACCGTCTGCGCATGCAATAACACACTTCTTGCATCCAGTGCAAGCATCAGTAATATTGGCAAAAATAGGTGGAAGTTTGTCCAGTGCTTCCCAAGTTGTGAGTTTGGGGAGAGCGACACCGACCATTGCTTCTAGGTTTTCGTAGCCCTTCCGCTCCATGAATGATTCAAGTCCAGCAGTCATATCCTTTATAATTCCAAAACCATGCCACATTATTGCAGTGCATACCTGTAGTGTTTTTGCACCAACCATGAGGTACTCAGCTGCACTATGCCAATCCTCAATCCCTCCAATTCCTGAAATTAGAAATGTGGGTTCAGCTCTGGCTATCTGTGAAACTACTCGAAGTCCAATTGGTCTCACAGCAGGACCACAAAATCCACCGTATGTGCTGGAATCGGAGCCTGGCTTTATTGTATATGCTTGTGGCATAGGAGTAGCGGTTTCAACATCAATTCCAATTAGTGACTCAACAGTGTTTATTGCAGAAACACCATCAGCACCACCCTTCTTTGCTGCGCGGGCGATTGGAACAACTTCTGTAACATTGGGGGTCAATTTGACTAGAATTGGCAAATCAGTACCTTTCTTTGCGGCTCTAGTGACCTCCTCGACAAGATCAGCATTCTGTCCAATGAAAGCACCCATATGCTTACCAGGGGCTCCATGTGGGCAAGACACATTCAGTTCTAGGGCACTAACTCCAGGAACCGAGAATTTCTCTGCCAGCGCAGTCCATCCTTCAGGTTCTATGCCACTCATAATACTCGCAATAAGCACAAAGTCTTCAGGGGAGTCTTCTCGCATCTTCGGAATATAGGAGTTAACCCATGTATCAACTGTTTCTCGAGAAAGTAACTCAATATTATTCATACCAATTAATTGGTTATCTTTCCTGAGTGCACCTAGGCGTGTTCTAGGGTCTATAGTAGGTGTTTCTGTTACTGTTTTCAACACCGCGCCACCCCATCCCAAACGAGCTGCACGAGTAACAAGTCTAGGATTCATCGAAGGTGGTGCTGAAGATAACATGAATGGGTTTTTGAAATGAATTCCTGCAAACTCAATCTCCAGTCGACTCTTGGACATATCTTCCTAACCTCCAAGACTTCAGGGATAGTTTTCTATCCTCTAAAGTCTTTGCAAAGTTGGATTGAGGGATCTTAGGTCGCTCTTTTGCGGATTAGTCCTATGCCCAGAGCAATTATAATTACTCCAGAAACACCAACACCTGCAATCACAAGAATCATCGGTATACCTTCGAGAGGAGGTACAACAGGAGTTGTAGTCTCAGTTATTGTGGTTGTAGGTGTAGTGGTTAGACTTGTTGATAATGATGGAGTGACAGTAACAGTAATACTGCTTGTGACCAAATTTCCACTCCCATCAAATAAGCGAATTTCAACCGAATGTTCACCTTCAGATAAACCATCAACATTTACGACAATTGGAACCAAAGAGGCCCAATCATCAGTTGAAATATACTCACCATCAATGTACAATGAGTAGTTACCAGAGTCTAGATCTGTTACTATCCATATAGCTGAGTGTCCAGTCGTTCCTTCAGTGTATTCTACGTCATCCGGATTTGTGTCAATAACTGGAGAAACTGTATCCTCAATGGTAACAGCAAATATTGAAGACAATACATTCCCTTCGTTATCAGTGACAGTGATTTGTAACTCATATACTCCCACCGCCAGAAATGTAGCATTCGTGATTTCTCCATTTAGGGCATCAATTCGGAAGTTAGTAGTGTCATCTATTGTATAGGTTAGGATAGATAGATCGGATGCATTCACATCGTAGAAGAAGGGTAACCCTAGTTCCAAAGTCTGGTCTTCGGGAGTTTGAATCCATAAGGGATCTGTTGTATCCTCAACCGTGATTGTGATTGATATCGTAAGTACGTTTCCTAAAGCATCAGTAGCATTGATTTGTAATCCATAATCACCAACCAAAAGATTGGTGATGTTTGTAATCACGCCACTAGCAGTATCAATTTCAAAGTAGATGCTATTGTTAATGGAATAGGATATAACAGACACGTCAGTTGCGTTGATGTCATAATAGAAACTAGTTCCATACTCAAAGATCTGATCCTCAGGAGGCTGATTCCAAGTAGGATTAGTCCTATCTCTAACTGAAATCACGATTTCAGCATAGTCTGTATTGTTCGTTGTATCAGCGAAGTAGATTCGCAAGGTGTGATTACCAACTGAAAGTCCATCAATATCGATACTAACTACAGACCCATTACTCCAAAAGCCTGATGTCCAGTTGGTCGCATCGATGTATGCTGTGTAATTATATGGAAGAACATCCGTAGCTGTCCAATTCGCAACATTTCCAACTGAACCGAACTCAAGTACGATATCAGTTTCAGCTGATATCATTGGTGCAATTGTATCTGTGACCGTGATGTATACAGAGTCATTCACCAGGTTTCCACTGTTGTCAAAGAACTCTACAGTGATATTGTAGAAACCAAGTGTCATTCCATCAATATCAAGGATCACAGTTCCATTGTTGTATTCTATCTCCTCACTGAATTCTGAGTTTATTGTAACATTGTAAGTCGCAGGGTCAAGTTCCACGACTGTCCAGTTCAACAAATTCCCGATAGTCCCCACCTCAATTGTATTATCAGAAGGGAACACAGAAATGCTTGGAGCAGTTGTGTCTATGATTGTCATGTTAATCGAATGCTTGACATTATTTCCGGATGTGTCGTAGAAAACAACTGTTACATTGTACACTCCGGGCATATAGCCATCAACATCCAGTTCGGTCCCTGTATTGCTTACCCAGTCATCTGTCATGTCAAGCGACCCATTGAAGTATGCCTTATACGTACCTTGAGCCAAATCATAAACCGTCCATGTTAGTAGACTTCCATGAGGACCTAGTTCAAAGGTCTGATTGGTTTCAGGAATTACGATGGATGGATCTGTTGTGTCGATTACAGTTATGTAGAATGGATACCAAGTTTCGTGACCCGATATATCATATACAACCAAGTAGAGAACATGGACACCAACTCCATAGATAACACTCGCCTCCGGAAAATTGAGATATTCAAGAGTACCATTTGACCAATAGACAGGTTCGCTCACCTCAAAGCCCAAAAACTGAACCTGTGCCCAATCTGGATTTGAATCGTAAGCTGAGAAATTGAGTACTGGCATTGGGTCCCAACTTAGCTCAACTGTGAAGTTGGATGGCACAACACCTAATCTAGGAGCCTGCGTATCAATACTAAAGGTACCTATTTCACTAGTCAAGGTAGTGTTAGTGATGTCGGAAGCGATTAATCGTACTTGATACTCGGTTCCTTCAGCAAAAGAGGTTGCATTCCAATAGAAGCTTGTGTTGGTCAATCCACTCACAATTGGATACCAGGTACTCCCACTGTCATTGCTGTAGTGGAGTGCGTATGAAACCGTATGCCCATCCGAGTCATATGCTTCGTTCCACGAGATTGTGATATCACCTGTATAATCACTGCTAGCAACGGGGGAGGTAATGGATGGAGCAAGCATGAAATGAACCATTGATGGATTGAGTGGCAAATCTGCAGGATTATA
>JAEORN010000151.1 GCA_016840825.1 Candidatus Thorarchaeota archaeon
GTGAATATCCCCTGTGAGTCATCTGTCACCAAACACTGGACAATCTTTTCCCCCAAGTAAGTATGAATCCGTTCTCCGTATTTCCATTCTACTTCGTTTGGATTCTTTACCATCCTTATGAAAAAATCTGAATTATCATAGATACCTTGTAATAACTTCGATTGTTCTCTCTGGCAAAGCCATCTCAGCCACCTATTATTCTTTCCCCAGCGAAACTCCACATGACGCTTCAATAGTCGACCTTCATACTTTTCCATACCTTGAATTGAATCCCAATTTTCTCTTAGGCTATTGTATAGTGATCTACAATCACTCTCTCCATAAACAACAAGATCGATATCAGATTCTAAATTTGAAAGTCCTACAAGCTGGGATCCTGTGATGCCAATAGAGGATTCTTTCATCCGTGCGAGGTCTAAAAATGAGTTTACTAGATTAACAGTTTTCTGTTCCAAGTTGCTAAGATGACTGCCTTTATCGCGCATGTGTCTGAGTGCATCAATAGGATTGAGGATGAAATCGATTTTATCAATGGGTACTGCTTGAAGTAGCCGATTGCTATATGGATCCAACCACAAGAAATGATCGTAGTTTCTACTAAGAAACTTCTCTCGTTCTTTAATATCATATATTTTGGAGTATTTTCTACCCATAGATTGTCTATCTCCAAACTCATCTGGTATATAACGTAGATACGCAATGTACCTATCTTCAGGATGCACTATACCTTTCACTTCGAAAACTAAACCTTCTTCTGTTACTATGAAATATCCTTCGTTAACCAAAGCTATCGATGGCATAGTATCACCATTACAATTAAAGACCATCATATATCTACTGAACATATGACAACTATGAACGTCCGAGCACATTTTCCAGTTCTTGCAAAGAATCCAAGTCTAGTATACCTTGATTCTGCTAGTACGACTCTTGTTCCTCAAGCAGTTATAGATAAAGTACAAGAATTCCTTTCCAATATTGTTTCTTCCTCAAGAAGAGGAGCGCATACATTAGCTATTCAAGGAGGTTCAGTTGTCGAAGAAACTCGGAAAAAAGTCGCATCATTTTTAGATTCGGAGCCTTCCTTAATTTCATTTCAAAAATCCATACCATCAACAGCTACTTCATTTGCACTTGGTTATGATTGGAAAAATGAAGGACGTAATACTATTCTGGTAGCTGCGAGTGAAGAACATTCTATTCTTGTACCTCTGCAAAGGGTGTCACAACTTCTCAATTTGGAGATTAAACCTATTCAAATCGACGATAAAGGATTACTAGATTTTAACTCACTAGAGAATCTTCTCAATGAAAAAGTAGGCATTGTTGCTGTTGGTTCAACAACAATAGGATGGGGAATACATAATCCTCTTCAAAAGATATCTAAGTTAGTTCATGAATACGGTGCCATACTTCTTTCAGATATGAGTCGTTCTTTTGCATATGACTTGCCATCCCTAATCAAGTCTGGTCCCGATCTAATGATAACATCGGCAAATACATCCTTTATGGCTCCTCCAGGTCTCTCTATCCAATGGATTAGCGAATCAGTAGGATTTGACCATACTCCTGGAATATTAGGTGGATCTAGCGTTTCCAATGTCAATTTGCACGATTTTGAAGTTGCTTTGCAACCAGACAAATTCGAGTCAGGTACACTTAATGTTCCTGCAATAGCTGGTCTTGGAGCCGCACTTGACTACATTCAGAGGATAGGATCAGCAGCAATAGCATCTCATCTTGGTCAACTTGCTATACACACAATTAAGAAGCTAAGTGAAATAGAATCTCTAAATCTATATGGTCATCCCAATGAACACTCGACAATTTTTGGATTTAATATAGGCAGCGATGATTTGACAAGTTGTCATGATATTGCTTTATTTCTAGATGAATCCAATATTGCAACGAGAAGTGGTCTACTTTGTGCACACCCTCTTGTGAAAAGGGTTTCTTTTGAAGGTGTTATTCAAGCATCTTTTGGGATATATAACACTATTGAAGAAATAGATTTACTTGCTGATATCTTGGATACAATAAGTAAAGACTTGATTTGATACTTAGCTAAGAATGAAGGTTGGTGGATAGGCAACAAAGTATTGAACTACTATTGCTAACATAACTCCACTAAAAACCAATCCCTTTCCTCTCTTTGAATTAACTTCAGTAAACCATAGAATAGCTCCCACTAATACAACTATAACAGCTGAAATTCTTGCTATAAATATGAGAAACTCCCAAATTTCAGCAAAATAGCCAGCTATCAGATTCGCAAAATCTGTCAGAGGAGATTGAAGTATATATGGCAACATTGGTTTCACACACAGACTAGTAGATCAAGGCACAATTTAAGCCCATCATAGAACTGTAACTGATTTTGCTAGATTACGTGGTTTATCTGGATCGAATCCTTTCCTAGTTGCCATATAATAGCTGAACAATTGTAGAGGTACGACATAAGGCATAACAGAGAACTCAGGATCAACTCCCTTTGGAATTGTAAATAGGCTATCCGAAAGGGACTGTATCTCATAATCTTCTTCCTCAAGAACCGAGATTATAGATGCCCCTCTTGCTTTCATCTCCATAATATTGCCAATAAGCCTTGCACGAGTATCGTCATTTGGTGCTACAAAGATTACTGGATAATTGTCATGTACCAACGCAATAGGACCATGTTTTGATTCCCCTGCGGAGTACCCTTCCGCATGATTATAGGAAATCTCCTTTAGCTTTAGTGCTCCTTCATAAGCAGTAGCCATGGAGATACCACGTCCTAAGAACAGCATACTTGGACTTGCATGATAAATGCTGGCAATCTGTCTAGCATGTTCTTCTTCAGTTGCAATTACCTTCGAAACAATATCTGGTATTTGCTCTAGAGCAGTTCGTTTCTTTACTAGAATCTCAGGCTCTTTGTATTCTGTAACTTCTCCAAGAGACAAAGCAATTTGTGCTAATGATGTAAGCTGCACCATAAATGTCTTAGTAGCAGCGACACCAATTTCAGGACCTGCCTGAGTAATTACTGTATGATCAGCTAAACGAGTAATCGAACTACCTACAACATTAGTAATTGCAAGGATTCTAGCACCCTTTTTCTTGGCATACTTTGCCGCAGATATAGTATCAGTTGTTTCACCCGATTGAGTAATAGCAAGAACAAGGTCATTTTCTGAAATCACATCATAGACACTATCTTGAAAATCACTAGCCAATTCGAACGATGGAAGAACACCACCAAGTGATGCAAGCATATGTCTGCCAGCCATCGCAGCGTGTCCAGACGTTCCCATTGCTAAGATGTAGAGATTATTCGATTTTGAAATGAGCTCTGCAGCTTCTGTTAGAATCTCTGTTCGTAGTCTTAGTGTATTTCTAATAGCTTCAGGTTGTTCATGAATTTCCTTAAGCATAAAATGCGGAAATCCACCCTTTTGAGCTTGGTCAGCAGTCCAACTTATCTTGATTGTTTCTCTATCTACCTGTTTTCCATCAGAAAGACGTTCAATTTCAATTCCACCAACGGTAAGTGTCGCTATTTCTCCATCTAGAAGAAGTATCATATTATTTGTAACTGGTAAGAATGCTGGAATGTCCGATGATACATAGCTAGTAGATCCTTGTCTACCTATTACTAGCGGATTACCGTCTCGAGTTACAACCATTTTATCAGGCTCTCGGGTACTCATTACAACAACTGCATATGTTCCTTCTATCAGTGAGGTTGCTTGCTTCAGGGCATCTTTAAGGGACATTCCTTCATCCATGAAATCCTCAATTAAATGTGGCAGAATTTCTGTATCTGTATCAGATTCAAAACTGTGTCCCTTTTTGGTTAGTTTTTCTCGTAACTCGAGAAAGTTATCTATTACCCCATTATGAACAACTGCAATCTCATTTTTGCAATCGAAATGTGGATGAGAATTATACATAGAAGGAATCCCATGTGTTGCCCACCGAGTATGTCCAATCCCAATATTTCCAGGCAGATCATCTAAATTCAGTTTTTGGTGAACATCATCGATTTTTCCTTTATCCTTCTTTGTAAAAAGCTCCTCCGATTTAATAGTCGTAATGCCTACAGAATCATATCCTCTATATTCCAGTCTTTTTAATGCTTGATGAATAAACGAAGCAACCTCTCCTTTTTCTTGTACAACACCAATAATTCCACACATGGGCTTTATTCCTCAAACTGACTGAAATAGTGAAATTATAGAAGGACTTTATCAAGAAAGAGTTTTTGCTAGTGGTTAGTTAAACTAACCTGTAAGTTCAATCTCAATATAAACAGAGTCCGGAATTCTAACACGCATTATCTGTCTGATAGCTCTTTCATCTGCATCTATATCAATAAGGCGCTTATGGACTCTCATTTCCCATTTATCCCAAGATTCTGAACCTTGTCCACATGGTGTTTTTCGAGTTGGAATTACCATTCTTCTAGTAGGAAGGGGAATCGGGCCTGACATTCTCACACCTGTTTTTCGAGTAATTCGTCTAATTTGGTTACAGACTCCATCTAAGTGCTCGGTACTTGTACTTGATAGTCTGATTCTCGCTCGTTGAGTCATATCAATATCCCGCTCCAGTTTGGCAGGTGTTCATCCCAACGGAATGTGGTTCGGATAAAAAGCTTGTCTTATGTGTGACATTTACCTACTAAAGATAAATTCCATAAGTGGATTACATACACAAAAAACCAGAGTGACTATAGTGAAAGATACAATCCTTCTCAAGCTTGGAGGATCCGTCATAACTTACAAGCATGAAACTCCTCCTAAGATAAATATAGAAACTGTGAAACGTGTTTCTAGGGAGCTGCTAGATGTTTCCAATCCAATGATTTTTGTTCTAGGAGGAGGAGCTCATGGTCATCAAGCTGCTCATTCATTTGGATATGGGAATCCATCGACATCACCCAAAAAATTACTTTCTGGGATTCCAAAAATACGACATAATATGAGTGAACTCTCATTTCGTATTGAATCACTATTCAACGAAGAAGGAATTTCATCGGTTGTGATATCTCCTTTCTCTATCGCACTTTTGGAAGAACATAGAATTGTGTCTTTCTCACTTGATACAATAATTAGAACACTTGAATCTGGACACAACGTGATAACACATGGCGATGTTTGTTTCGACACGCAACTTGGCGCTTCAATTCTTAGTGGCGATACCATTATGACTTATCTCGCAAAAGAACTTGAAATTGATAAAATTTTGATTGGAACAGATGTAGATGGAGTATTAGATAGTAATCCAACTATCAATCCGAATGCAAAAGTGATTCCTGTAATCGACCAACACAATAAGGACAACATCCTCACATCTTTAGGACCTTCAAGTGCTACTGATGTTACAGGCGGTATGGAAAAAAAGGTTCGAGATTTATTATCATTGTCAGGTTTGGGCATCCAGACCATAATATTCAATCTGAATACTCCTGGACGTTTACAAAAAATCTTGAAGGGATCTTCAGTACTATGCACGAAAGTTCTTCCTTAGACGAAAATTGCAGCCAATCCTTCGTCCATTGTACGCATTACCAAATTTGATGGTGTTACGACTGAGTCTTCTAGGTATTCTGCTGCCGTTAAGATACAGATGACTTCATTGGATTCACAAGTCCTACAAGCAATATCGCTATGTAGACGAATTAATGTGCTCAGTTCCTGCTGGGTCGGAAAGACTACATATGATTTCTTGTTGGCACATATATCGTAATAGCCATGTCCTAACAATACTGAGTCATACCTTTTTTCCAGCTCGGCCTTTAATTGATTAATAGCATTAGCCTTAAGTTCATCAAGAACCGTTGCATTAACTATCCAAAGTCCCTCATCTAATTGTGTCAAGCCATCTTTAGATCCTATCCTTACAGCTACTAAAACTTCATCAGCTAAAAGTTCAGTAAGTGCTCTTTTTCCTTCTTCAACGTTCAAAGGTGCACTTCGCCCCTTTTTCGATTGGATGGCTGTAGTATCGATAAATTCTAAGATAGTTTCCCATGAAATGCAACCCTTTGATAAATCTACAAAATCTTGAATCAAACCAAACCAGAGTCTCATTTGTACGGCTCTACTTGAAGCTGATCCAATCTCATGAACTGCTTCGAGTAGACTTATCTGAGATGCTTCAGGGTCTCCAACCGATAACCCAAGAGTTTCTGTCTTTGCTTTATATTTTACAAGTCCCTCTACAAGTCTAGATAGAGAACTTGGAAATGCAGATACCACAGAAACCGCATCAAACTCATCTGAAGCATCTAAAACTTCTCTTAGCTTTGCAGTAGCAACACTTCCTCTCACAATAACAATAAGGCTCGATACTCCATTTCTTAGAATACTCATTTGATGTCTGATTCTTTCAATTACTGATTCGAGTGTTGATGCCCTGAGCTGTTCTGGAACAATAGTAATTGCTGTTTCGTTTACAAAGAGATCGGGTCCTGTTTCACTATCACTAGTTCTTTGAATAGCATTATCCAGTTTCTCTGTCAAGTAATTGATAATCACACTTTTGACTGCATCCAAACCTTTGCCTACTGGAGAATAAACAAACCCTCCAGGAACAAGAGGGATAGCTTCTCTCTGAATTGATGACAATGAAACCAAATCCCTGAGGAGATCATTTACATCGTCTTTAGAAATTCTAGTATCCAAACTAAGAAGAAATTCATGAATCTCCTCGTGAGTAGTAATCTCTTTTGACGCCAACAAAGCTATAATATGATTTGCAAGTTCTCCTACTCTATCAAATACAGGACTCGAACTTGCCTTTGTTTCTGTAATAGTCATATTTTCCTTAAACTCGATATCACTGTGGTCAGGATTCTTCATATCTACAGCAGCTTCAATTTCTTTGGCAATAATTGGGGTAACTTCTGATTCAAGATATTTAGCAATACTGAAAGGCTCTGTTTCAATCTCGAATGTATTACTATTAGGCATCAGAATCAAGGCTCTTCCTCTTGGCATTGTACGCAAATATTGTTCTTGGTCTGGTTCGATTGACATAAATCTCCCACCGATACTGCTATCATAAGGAAGTCTGAATGTGATTTTTGTAGAAGTATTTGCTAGAATATTAGAGGAAATATTTGGTCTAGTGGAAATCGCAATAACTCCTTGTCCTGTAGCACGTTGAAGCATAACCATTGATTCTCCAGTACTAACATCTGCTGCAGAATGTCTGGTATAACTTTCAGGTACAAGGTTGCTTGCTTCTTCAAGTATAACAAGATGATGTAAGCCAGATGAAATCCCTCTTTTCATTGAAGCATCAAAGATTCTCTTAGCAACCAGATTGTAGAGAAGTCGTGCTGAATCCATACCCCCAATTTGTGATACATATCGTAAATCAAATACTACTCTTGAACTAAGCAAATCTGATATCTGAAAAGAATCTGTACCACCAGCCAATATAGAACCTAGGGGTTCGCGGGTTAGTATTTCAAGTCTATTTAATAACGCATCTCTTGTCATTTGACCTACACGATCAGTTCCAGCTAACATTTCGATTTTCTTTACAAGTGCCTTTGCTCCACACCCATCTTTCTCTTCTTTTACTAGGGAGAGAATTGCTTCTCGCAAGAGCTTTTCCATCGCAGGAGATAGCTCCGAGCTACTGTTTTCTTGTATTAGTTCACGTAGTAATGAAAATGTAGAATGAGCTCGATTTGAATCAAGTGATTCTTTTTCTATCAAATTGACTATTAATGTCGGATCAAGTCCAGGTCTTAGAACAACAATGTCTTTGAACTTCGCTAATTCTAAATATTCAGATCCTTTTACATCAAATATCCACCAAGGAACATCCGTTTTAGTTGTAATCTCAGCCATCATCTTCTTGACTAGAGTAGTTTTTCCTGTACCAGTAGCCCCCAAGACTGCCATATGCTCTCGAAGCCATTCAGTTTCTAGTCCTACCACACCTAAACGACGATTACTATACACTGCCCAACCAATCTCAAGTTCGTTTTCAATAATTTCACTTGAAGGGATTTGAAAATCAGGGGAGATAGTAGCACTAACAACAGGTAAGTTTTGAACAGGAGTATTAACAAATGCAACTAATCTATTTACATGAATCCTTTGTTTCCTAAGATGTCTTTTCATCAAAAGACGATATTTCTTCCATTGTGTTAGTTGTATTTCTTTTATTGCTAATTCATTATCACCGCTCCAAATTGAGTGAATCAATCCTTTTACACCTTCAACTGAAGTTCTTTCATCAATCATTACATAGATTGATGACTCAAACCAAGCTGAGTTAGCATTAATTTCTTCGAATTCGTTTAGCAACGATTTTTTCATTGCCTGATCAGCAAGAGAATCCTCATTCCTTTTTTCTTTAGATTTAATAGTTCTCCATTTATGTTCCAATTGTCTCTTTTCTCGACCAGGTTTCGCTCTGGAAAAAACACAAGTCAAGGATATCGAGTACCCTTGTCTTAGTGAGGTAGAAATAAAACTCCCAACTTGAGATGAGTTTTCTGTGGGAGTTACCTTGGGAGTACCTTTCAATACCAATAAAGTCTGTTTATCTCCACCACCCACCTCTCTTTCCTTATCATACTTCGGATTAGCAAGATCTAAAGTCATATCAGCAAGTTCATTGCTATCCAATAACCGAACACTGACACTTTCTAGTGAGGATAGCAATATTGCTTCAGTTCTTGTTGCTTCTCGTTTTAGTATTTCTTTAATAGAATCTACACTGTTTGAAGAAACCGATATGAATATGTGAAGAAAAGGTTCTCCTTCCCGAACACCATATTGGTAGGCATAATTGACATCATCATGCATTCCTGATCTTATAGCTAGAAGTGGCGCTGTATTATATTGTAGCGCTTCATTTCTCTTTAGTAAAGAACCTGAAACAGATGAAAGTTTCAAACAAATAATTCCCACATGTCTTCTATCTACGGTAAATATCAAACATTCATCATCAGGTACAACTAACGGAACTACTTCATCTATTTGAGAATAAGTCAAAATCCCTCCTGCAACTAATGAAAGTGAACAAAGAACAAGCTCAATCACTAATCTGTATGGTATTATTCTTGGTTGACCAAAACCTGCCAAAGGTAAGATATAAACTCCCAGCACATATGTTGCTGTTATTGTAGTCACCAATATCCAAAATATCTTGATCCATTGCCCGAAATTTCGGAGGTTTGCTAAATTTGTCCTCCATTTGGATTCTGAAATTATCCGTACCATTCCATTGTACCCCGTTATTGGAAATTGGGCAACAAGGCATGCCTTATCATAGAACACCCTGCATCTATTCATTCAATTTTTTAACATAAGAACTACCCTCGTTTCTGCCACATGCTAGTTAATCTATAGGAGGTTAAAAGTCACAAGTATAGACAATCTTTCGAAGTCAGAACAGGTCTTTCTATCTGGATTACCGATAAATTGAGAGGTCATATAGTTGGCAAGTTCCATATCACAAAAAACATTGGAATCTCACAAAACTAAGTGTCTTCTTTTCATAATAATTGGACTAACTTTTTTTCTAGCACTTTTACCATCACATGTTGCTGCAACTGATACAATAACAATATCACGCGGAGAGCCTTTCCAAATCTCTGCAACTGTTTTGACAAATGGGACATTTGGAGAGCCAATACTTCAGCAACTTGTAGAATTCTATGATGAAAGATTCAACCAGTTCATTGGAGCATCTGTCACTAACGAACAAGGAATTGCAACCTTAGAATATGAATTCCCAATATCATATCCCAAAGGATATACATTGATTAATGCAACCTTCAGAGGAAATGAATCTCTAGCTCTTGCACCTTCCTGTCAATGGATTTCTTTGGTTGTCACATCTTTTAGTTATCTTGATCTGCAAATTGTCAAAACCAATTTAGCTCCAGATGAAACTCTGGTTTTCTCATTTACTCTCTTTGATGATTCGGAAAATCCAATAGAAAACGCTTCTCTGGAAGTACTTTGCGACTCAATCCTAGTATGCGATGTTGCAACTAACAAAACAGGCCAAACAATAGTAAATATCAATCTCAAAAATTCATCAATTGGGTTGGGTTCTCATTCAATTGAAGTCATATATGAAGGAAATCTGACTTATTATTACAGAGGTGTTAGTGCTTCATTCGACTTTGAGGTTAGAAGACTTGAAACATCAATCCAATCATTAACTCCAACTCCAGAAACAATTTCATTAAATCAAACATCTATCATTGTTGTAGATTTAACCTCAATAGAAGGTAATCCTATAAACGCCTCTCTCCAAATCCTGATTGATGGAATTACAATAGAAAATACAATTACAAATTCCACAGGAATTGCAGAATTTTCTATCCATTTTAATGAATCCTATTCAATCGGTTCACATAATTTGGAGATATCATACTCTGGAAATTTCAAATATGAACCAACTAATCTTGTAATTCCATTTATTCTGAATACGGACATCAACTTAGAAACTACATATCTTTCCAGAGCGATAATAAACACTAACGTATCTATAAATCTAAGAATTAGTGATGTTTTCACTAGACCAATTCCGCATCTAATTGTCCAGCTAATCGATTTATCTAACAACAATTCAATATCAATCGAGGCATTTTATGAGAAAGAAGTTTCACTGGAACTATTGCTTACAGGCCATGTGGGAAACAGAACAATTCAAATTCTCATTGATGGTGAATATATATCTTACAAGAACGATAACACACTAACTATTGGAGTTTGGACTAGTCCTGAAATTCTTCTTTTGTCATCAAGTATCTTTGGATATGCATCACCAAATCAGAAAATAACAATCAATTTTCATCTGGCAAATCAGTTAGGTAATCTGTCATCTAGAGGAATAACCTGTTCAATATTAGGAACAGTTTCTAATTCATCTACGATGACAAATCAATTTGGTAATGCTATTATTGAAGTAATTGCCCCAGAAGCAGAAGGATCCTACATCTTGCTGATTGAGTTCATTGGGAATGAAGATGTCTTTGAATTATCAGGAATGTACACATACATTTTCAGAGTAAGCAAAAAGATGCCAGTTGAAATACTAGACTTTAGATATGAAGTCAATCATATAACGAAATTGATTGTCACAAGATTGCAAATTGTTGGTCTTAATGGTTCAAACATTGTTGGAGTGCCATTGGAATTCTTATGGCTTGGTCAGATTCGATTAGAAATCTCATCATTTGGCGGAATTGTGCAATTCGAACTCCCCTTACCGATATTATCTGGCATATATGACTTGGAATGTTATATTTCATCAACAAACTATATCGAATCCTACTCCTGTATTTTCCATGTGGTTATCACTCCAGTAGATTCAAATTCAACAGAAGGCATTGGGTTCTATCCTCTAATTCTTGGATTGACCGGATCATTTGGTATACCTTTTATTCCGTTAATGAAAAGAAAATCCGTTGTAAAATGAGTTTCAAAATGGTGCTCCGGCCGGGATTCGAACCCGGGTCGGGGGATCGAGAGTCCCCCATGCTGGGCCGGACTACACTCGGCTACCTGAAAGTTATCTATCAAGTATCTACCGGAGCGAATTGAGAACCAATCCGGAGCATCTCAGCACCGACTAATTCGATAAATAAGGTTTTCTCACAGTACAGGTAATTATCTTCCGAGTCACAAAGTACAAACTCATATCTATGGGAACAGATTTGTTAGCCCACTCCAACTATCTTCAAGTATTTGAAGCAATCCTGCTATTACTTCCTGAGCCCATCCAGTCGCTTGAAGGATAACCGCAATAACTATGGATATAGTAACAACTGCAAGTCCCAGAAGCAGACTTTCTTCAACGAGAGGTCCTCCTACATCATCTTTTACAATCGAAGGGGATTCAGTCATAGTACCACACCTAGTAGTATGATTCTGTTCAGAGTATTTAAGCCCACCATACTAATGAGGTGTCTAAGAAAAACCCTACAGCATAGAATTGTTCAGGAGAAGATGTTTGGAAAAATCTACTTGATGAAATCCATTCTCTTGTGAAAACAATCTCAGTTTTGTCACAAGGTTATTCACCATATCATTCAGTTTTAATGAACCAAAAGCACCATTCTTCTCCGGTTTTTCAGATTCTTGAGGATACCGAGAATCATATAATGTGTTAAGTCCTGCAAACTCGATTAATCCCGAAGTCTTTTTCCTACAAACTTCAACTATTTCGCTTACAAATCGTTTCGAATTACCTGGACTCGGTTTTTGTAGCAGCACAATGATATCCATTAGGGCTAAACTCGAGGTACTTATTTTATGTTCAACCAACCATCGAGTAATTAGACTAGAGGGTGATCCACTATGGCAAGTTTGAATGGAACGAAGTCCAGCTGCAATTGACTGGAACAAAGCATGGCTATGCTCAGCAGTCTGAATCTCGCCAAGAATAAGATAATCTGGAGATCGATGTAAACATTTGATTATTTCTGTAGATTTATCCAATGTGCTCGTTGTTTCATCTAGAGGTGTTACTCTGAATCTGACCTGATGCTTGCCTTTAATTACCCTACTCTCGAGAACGTCTTCAATGTAGATTTTCCGCCAGATATCTGGAGTTGTGAAGTCTAAAGCATTCAATAAAGTGGTTTTTCCAGTACCTGGCTCTCCTGTAATAGTAATATTCAACCTAGAATTTATTGAAAGAATAAGAATTGCTGCAGCTTCGTAGCTCAGTGTATTGTTTTTAATCAAATCAAAAATGTTGAAGGGCTTTACCCTTGCTCTTCTAATTTCTAAATTAAGCCCATCGGGCGAAAGGGGAGGCATACTTGTTGAGAAGCGTAGTGGAACATTACATATCATAAGGTCCGTTTTCAGTGAAGGATTTTTTCTATCTAAATGCAAATTACTTTCAGCACGTAATATTGTACTTAGTCTCGAAACATCTTCCTTATACATTTGGAAGTTTGATTGGACACGACCAAAGTAGGAATGGTCAAAGTATACATATTCATCCGGACGATCAAGGTAAATCTCTTCTATATATTCATCCATAATTAATGGGAAAAGACCGCTAATTGGAGTGTTTGCATTTGCAATTAAGTTTGCGATCACTTTCCTTTTTGTCGATTCAATCTCCGGAAGTAACATAGATACTTGATCATAAACCCAGCTCGATATAGTATCTAATCTACTTTGGAATTCAGTTCTTACATTCTCCACATTTATGAAATCTTTCTCAAACCTTCTATTCATTTCTTCTATTAATGAATACTCTAGTGAAGTTTTAACTCGAGGAAATGAATAATACTGCACATTCTCCTCCTTATCGTCCTTGAAGAAAAGAGAGAGATACGATTCGATGAAATATACCCCGATTAGGTGAGTCCAATTTTCTATCTCATCAAATTGCTCAATATAGACGGATTCGAAGTTAGCAGGATTTGAGTTATCTTCAGCAAGTTCTTTACTTGCCATTCTAAGGTGAATCGTTTTCTTATCTTCTTCAACGATGACTATTGTCCTATTCAACTCCTCCAGCTGAGTTTTCTTGCATTTGCTTGGAACAGGATTACTAGAACAACCACTACATTCTATTCCTGTACACAATATCACCTTGGGTTTCTTTACAAACAAGCTGGTATCAATCAATTATCTCCAACTCTCTAATCTTATGTCGAGGATATTGTAAGTTCAATAGTATTTTTTATCATTCCAAAATGATCACGAATACTATATTCTGCTACTTCTGTTGCTTGTGAGGCAAGCTTTTGGGTTAGAACTGCTCTTTTCTTGTGTTCACTAGCTATGAGTCTATCGCTTGCATATGCTGCTGAAACAGTAAAAATGAAAGGATTACGACCGCCTCTTTTTGATGAAGGAATCAAATCAAGAACATATAGAATCTTATTTCTGAGTTCATTTTCATAATCTCTCGGATTCCAACCACGTGATTTGACCTTTTTCACAACCTTTGCACTATTCATCAACATCGAAAGTACTCTTGGTACATAATCATCAGGTTTCCTAATCTTTGGCGAATATCCTGTTACAGCTCTTAATTCAAGAGCTTCTCTGACAATAGCTCGCACATTCACACGATGTCCGCATCTCTCAAAGACCGAAGCAATTTCTTCGAGAGTTATAGGAGCCTCCTCTTTGAACTCCCTTACAGCCATTAAAAGGCAGACCGCGATAAGCAGTATATTATTTGTTACTTTGTTTGGAGTTTCAGTAACAATTTTCTTGTACAGATATGCAGTGCGATCTCGCACTTGTTCAGTTAGCATCAATAACTTTGATACATGATTCAGAGTTCGTAAGGCTCTATATTTGGCTTCATCTTTTCCAATTCTTATTCTTGTGCTATATACACCTTTTAATCTCATGAACTTCTTCTGCATCGGACCTGATAGCGATTGCCCATTTGCATCTCGGAAAAACCGATCTTTGTGGAATCCGATATAGCTACCAAGTCCATCGACAATGTGCATTCGATTTCCAAGGGATCCATAAACACTAGCTTCTGGAGTCCCTTCGCTATGTTCCTCACCCATCTGGTAGGTTGGAGAAACATACTCTCTGGAAATAACATTGCCACATTCCAAGCAGACGATAAAACCTCTGCTAGCTACAACTGCGCCAGAACATTCTGGACACAAAAATGAAGATGATTCTCTTTGAATTGATACATCGACCAATGACCACACCCGGTTCATCTACTGCATATTCACCTAACTAGATTTCAGAAGCCTCTTGTCTTCTAGACCTACTTTCAAGTATCAAGTAATGAACAACAATAGAAATCCAGCGGTCTTGAAGGTCTCAGTGAGATAGTGAGATGCCCGAAAGTATTGGATAACTAGATAACATTATTCAAGAGAAAGGAAAATTCTCTCTGATTCAAAGATTTTTCTTTGTGCGGGTTTAGGTGATGAAATCTGTACAACACCTCTTAATCCTCCAAAGGTGGCAACGACTGATAAATCTGAAGAGTCATCGAATTTGAACACTTTTCCCTCTGCGTATAGTTTCGCTTTTTCTCCCCTAGTAATCTCTTCAGAATCAATTGTTATGATTATGGCATCTTTAGTATTGAAGGGATCGCAAAGAGCATCTGGTAATTCAAGTGATAGCGAAAATCCGTCCTCTTTTGAGATTGCTTTTAGGATCTTTAACTTCTTTGTTTCGGTATCTTCGATTGATGTGATAGTAGCATCTTTGATACGCAAAGGCATTGGTCTATTCTCCTAATCTAAATGCCATGAATGACTGAATTAAACCTACCGATAAAGTCGTGGGTGTTTTTTAGGCATTGTAAACACAACTTTCTGGTGGGCTGAATGCAACCAAGGTCATCATTAGTTATAGCCACTTCACTTGTAATGATATTAGGATTGGTAATGCCAGTATCAGCTTTGAATTTTGATTTAATCTATTTTGAAACTGATCAATTAACATATGAAGTAGGAGAATCAATCAATATGGTTGCAAATATGATCGCAGATTTTAGTGGGGACGGGTGGTGCTATGTTTCATTCTCCATCATTACCGATCAAGGATTAGTATTTGATGATGGATTTTTCATTTCTCCATCACCTAATCCTCGGTTAGTATCTTCACTGTATACAATACTACCTGAGCATACTTCTCCATATCCAGACCCAATTGTTGCCCAAGTTTCTCTAAATGTTGAGATTTTTGATAAATATTACCAAGGGATAAATGAAATAATCGAAGTGAACATTACTCGTGGACACTTACAGGCTCAATCAGTTGCTCCTCTATTGATGCAGACTAATAAGAATGCGACTTTAGCAATTCAAGTCACTAGTACGTTCAATGAGAGTATAGTTCTCTCAAATGAAGATGTATTAATTGAAATATTCGATTCTGAAAACTCACTTGTTTTTTCGAATCTAACCACAACAGCATCCAATGGTGAATGTCATCTCCAATGGAATCAAGTCCCTTTTTTGCCTGGAGATTATTCAATTGATATAAGTGGAAATGGAACCAATGCATTTCTCCCATTTAGTGACACACTGCCTCTAACAGTGACCCCTGAACATTCAGATATAATTCGAATTGACAATACAGATGAGCTGTATTGTAGAACCCCAAGTGGCATTTTTGAGAGCGCTCACATTATTGTCCAGCATGTAAACGATACTTTCAATCCAATAACATCAAGCAATGTCACATGGTCAACATCCTTTGGGAATGGGACATTTATTCCTACTATAGAAGGGCAATATGAATGTATAATACCCTTTAATACATCTCCTGGTCAATACATACTAAATATCACTGCTTCAAATCCAAGCTATCAAGAAGCTGTAAAATCATATACCATAAGCATAATTCCACGCAACGTAAGCATGTGGGCAAGCACTAAGCAAATCCTATCCACAAACAAATTGAAAGTCGATGTAACTCTACAAGATTTCTTAGAAGATGAACCTCTAGCTTATATAACCCTCAATCTTTCAATATCTCTCAATGGATGGTTCGATAGCTATGAGGATGCAACCAACCTGACAGGACAAATATCCTGTATTATACAGATCCCCGAAGAGATATGGGGATCAACTACTATTGATATCTCAGTTCAGTCCTCTATTCTGTATTCACAGGAGAATTTCAGTATCCCAATTGAGATTATTTTTGAACCAGTGATAACTATAAACAATTCCTCTTCCTTTATCCGAGGTTTTCAGGCATTCCTAAACATCTCAATTTACAATCCGTTAGGTAATGGAATCACAAGCATATCTATAGATATTTACGATTCAGAGAATCATTTTGTTACATCTTTTGCTCCAAATTCTATGGGTTCCTATCTGGCTGAGTGGATTATTGAATCCGATACTCCTATCGGCTATTATAATTACACATTATCCATTCTGCCAAACTCCTACTATGCTGCGAATATCTCACGTTCATTTGAGGTACACATCACATACCCGCTTTGGGTAACTCCTTTTGATTCTAATTGGGTCTTCATTCGAGGTACAATCTCTAATCAGACTGTTTTTCTCGAATCGGAAGATGGCATAGTTGGTTCCATCCTTGTATGTTTTCAATCAACAACAGGAGAATTTCAAACACTAGTTGAGATTGACCTTTTAGTTTCAAATAATATCACATTTACTCTACCATCAAATGTCACAAAGGGCATTCATATGATACAAGTCATCTTGCTACATGAGAACTTTTCACTATTCCAACCCATTTTTATCGAAGCTATGGTTCTTTCCCCAATATCTTCAGAGATATCAAATCAGGTCGCATACTATCAAGACAGTCTGGAGTTCGATTTAGCTGTATTAGATGATTTTTCGCAACCTTTGTCTTCTGTAACTCTTCAAATCATTGATGGTGAATCACAAGAGATCCTTATACAATCATATAGTGCAAATCTTGATAATCCGCAATCAATCCTCCTCCCAGAATGGTTCTCTCCTGGTTTTCACATAATCCTTGTAGATATAGTTGGCAGCTATACTATAACAAATCGTGTTGAGTTAAACCTGACAGTATGGATCAGGACAACAATTCAGCTAACTGTTATCACGGATTTAGGAGGTCAGATGGTTGTACATAATGACGAAATTTGGGAATCCTATTATAAATTAGAAATAATCCCAAGAATCTCATCTGGTTCTATCAGTAGTCCTCCTCCAATCTTATTTAATGGGACTACTTCCGAACCATCAGATACCCTTGCTACCTCATTTACAAGTTGTCCCAAATTAAGCTCGGGCACAAGTAATTTCTCCACAGTCTTTGAGAAGTTTCTCACTTCTCTATCTGGGAATGGCCATATGGTTCTGAGCCTAAGAGACCTAAAGACACTCTTACTTTCATTCATGGCTTGCTCAACTGATCTTGAGGTACAACCAAACGATACTACACCCCATTTCGATTCCCGGGGTCCTTGTACTACTACATCAGTTAGAAATTCAGTTTGATTCATGACCTTATCTTTCAATCTTCTAACGAGAAGGTCATGTGTTATAGCATCAGAGGTTTTTCTGAATCCTTCATCATTATGTGTGGATCCGGTTATCATCAAATTATGTCCATCACCAAATCTCGGCATAAGTGCATGGCCATCAGGATTACTTTCACCATATGGAAGGTTTCCCTTTTCTGAAAACAATCTTTTCACAATCGGATTGGCAGGCTTCTCAATATGAACGCGTTCTCTAGAGTGTGCAACAATCTCATCTGATAATACGACTACTGGATGTCTTAGCCGCTCAGAAATCTCAAAAGCTCGGATAGTAAGTTCATAAGATTCTTGGGCCGAATAGGGAGCTAAAACTATACTCTCATGGTCGCCATGAGTTCCCCATCTCGACTGCATTAAATCTCCTTGAGCTACCTTTGTAGCTTGTCCAGTGCTAGGACCTGCGCGTTGGACATCCACAATAACACAAGGAGTTTCAGTCATGACAGCATACCCAATGTTCTCTTGCATGAGACTGAAACCCGGTCCTGATGTTGCCGTCATAGAAAGATTACCTCCCCAGGATGCACCAATTATCGCTGAAATAGCTGCAATCTCATCTTCCATTTGAAGGTAGGTTCCGCCAATCGTTGGCAGCCTTTGTGACATAATCTCAGCTATTTCTGATGCAGGAGTGATTGGATAGCCAGCAAAGAACCTACATCCTGCTACAATGGCTCCTTCAGCACAAGCTTGATTTCCTTGCCAAAAATGTGCTTCCATATTATCTGAAGAGATCATGGGATTTTCATGCGCAGAACAATCCGACTCCAAGATAAAACTTGAGATTCAGCACTCCTTCTCTTCAGTAGAATAGATAGTCTTTTATCAACAGTAGAAACCGATTTGAGTTAGCGGCCATAGTCTAGTTTGGTTAGGACGGGAGCTTCCCAAGCTTCCGACCCGGGACGAGGCTTCACTTGAATCTCGCGGGATTTCGAATCCCGGTGGCCGCACCAATTTATCCCTAGTACATTTAAGATGATAGTTTTAATCTTATTTTGGCGAGCGATGAATGTCATGACCCCGATGAGTCTATTGGACGATGACTTGGATCTTGAGTTACGAGCTCGCCACTATTACTTTCGGTCACCTCTATTACCAAGTGTTTACTTAATCGTACAATTCACAAAATCCTTTTAAGCCACATTCGTGCTAATTCTTTCGGTTTGGGATGCCTCGGGATTATATAGAAGATGAACTCAGTAGGAAAAGTGTCTTTAAGTCTGAGCACTATCTATCAATCGACTACGTTCCTGAGAATTTGCCTCATCGCGAAACAGAGCTCAGAACACTTGCACAAAACTTCAAATCATTAATAGCATCTCCTGGTCGAACAAGTCAGAAATTCATCATCGAAGGTCCTGTCGGGACCGGTAAGACTGCTGTTGCAAAAAGATTTGCAGAACAAATGGAACTAGCAGCCAAAAGACCAGGAAGAAATCTTAGATTCCACAAACTCCATATTAATTGCCGCGTCAACAAAAGCGCTTATCTGGTATATCTTAAGATTCTTCGAAAATTCAAACCCGAGTTTCCAAGAAGGGGCCACTCACCCGAAGAATTGCTGCAAATGATAGTTGAAGTGTTAGAATCCGAAGACAGATATCTACTTCTTATTCTTGATGAACTTGACTATTTCATTAAGCAGAAAGGTGGTGACATTCTTTACAACCTTACTCGTCTCATGGATGATCAACTTAATGCACAACAAAGGTTGTCAATTATAGCCGTTGGACGAAGTATCCCTCTTAGCAGAGATCTTTTTGATTCTAGTACTCTTAGCACATTACAACGAAACGTATTACGATTCGAACCATATACAGCATCTCAGCTTGAAGATATTCTAAGTGAACGCATCAAAATGGCGTTTGAAGATGGTGCAGTTATGAATGAAACACTTCAGATGATATGTGAAATGGCATCAGAGCGAGGAGATGCAAGATATGCTATTGAATTACTTTGGCGAGCAGGTAAACAAGCTGATAGTCTTAGATCAAAAGTCATACTTCCTGATTATGCACGAAAGGCAAAAGCTGATACACATCCTGAACTAAGAGTTGAGATTTTGGATAAACTATCAATACAGAATCAACTTTTGCTTTTGGCTACCGCTCGGAAACTAAAGGAAGTACGAAGTGCCTATGTTACTATAGGCGAAGTAGAAGAGATGTATCGTTCTATATGTGAAGAATATGATTCAGAGTCAAGAGCACATACTCAAGTATGGGAATGGGTTCAAGATTTGAATGCACATGGCGTTATTGACACAAAAAGGTCAAGTGTCGGACAAAGAGGACAAACAACTTTGATAGGTCTCTCTGATGTACCCGCTGAGATTCTTGAACAATACCTGTTGGATGCATTGAACAAAAGGAGGTCTTAATCTATGGACAAAGAACCAAATCCAAGAATTCCGATAGAGGATCTTTTCTCATCAAGAGGCCGAGTGAAGGTTCTAAAAGAATTGGCTGAATCTAATGAACTAAACATATCTGAATTATGTAGACGTGTGGGATTGAATCACAATACAACAAAGTCACATTTGAAATCTCTAGTCGAATCTGGCCTAGTTGAAGAGAAGACATTTGGAAGAATCAAGATTTACAGATATCGTATTGAAGATCTACGAGCTCGTTCGTTGAAGAACTTTTTTGAACTTTGGCATTCTTAACAAGGAGAATTTTATGTGGCATCCTACATCGTCCGCGTCTTCTATATTGGTAGAAATTATCATGGTTCCCAGTGGCAACCCAACGTTAGAACCATCCAAGGAGAATTGATTGATGCTTTTTCAAAGTGGAGTGGAATTCAATATTCTATGGACATGATTTCATTCTCGGGTAGAACTGATAAAGGTGTAAATAGCATTGGTCAAATAATATATCTGGATTCAGAAAAGACGATCAATCTTGATAAAATCAACTCATATCTACCAGATGACATCATTCTGTGGGCATATGCTGAGGTACCTTTGGATTTTAATCCACGGTTTGATGTTTTTGCCAGACATTACAGATATTATTTGGATATCAAAGGGATGGATCTCAATCTTCAAAATATCAGGACTGCTTCTGGCCACCTCATTGGTACTCATGACTATGCATTGCTAGCAAAACCAGACAATGGTCGTGGCACAATAGCGACTCTTCTTAGTCTATCTATTGAAAAGCATGACTCTAGGCTGATAATCGATGTTTATGGAATTAGTTTTCTATGGAAGCTTGTTAGGAAAATAGTTACACTTCTGACATGGATTGGAAAAGGAGATTATCCACCAGAAATCACCCTCAAGATACTTGAAGGTGAGCAAGTAATTCCAGGAGGAATTGAACCCGCTCCTTCTGAAGGACTTGTATTCGTAGAGGCTATCATTCCTCTCAGGATGAAATCAAGTAAGAATGCAATTGCACACATTCGGAAAAAAATAGATACAGAGGAAAGATTTCATAGTCGTATTATCACAATGCTAGAAGGCATAGCCAATAATCATCTCTCTAACGGAAGACTGACCCTTTAACGCCTAACCATCGTATTATTCTCTCTCTTTCCTTAGGATTATTTTCCACTATTAAATCTAGAACTCTTACATATTCATCATATGCACGAAACTTAGATATTCCTGCCATTTTTGCTACTCGAGATGTTAATTCATCTGTTTTATCCCGTTTTCGGTGACCTTTCCAAATAAGCAGTGGCCAAAGGGGTTCAGAATATTCAACTCGTCTATAAGGAGTTCTTGTCCTACTCATCGCAATAAAGGATGAAAGAAAATCATATGCGTATGCAAGGAGTTTCCAATTCTGCTGACGCATAATCCTTCCGAGATACAAATCCGCTATAGAAAGCGAATCAAGTCCTTGATTCAATTCAGATGATGTTCCAAGGTGAAGATGTAAGTTTTCTTCAAACCAAAGAACTAGACTATCATGATCGATATCTGCCTGATTTATTATCATCTTGGCAATTGAGGGTTCGGTTGTCATGAACAATCTACGCAGCGTTTGCTCGACAGATATTCTAACGTCCCTTAGTCCTAATTCTTCATCTGTAACATTTCCATCAATTACGGATTCTAGGTCAGAAATAGCTGCGCGTAGGTCCCCTCCAGATTTTCCTGCGATTGTTTCAATGATATCATCTGAAATAATATTTCCATTTTCTTGAGATAGTCTGAGAAGGACTCTCATAATAGAATCTTTGTCTAATGAAGAGAACTCAACGAGAAAACATTTCTTGACCAAGTCCTTCAAGCGCGGATTACTAGGATCATTAGCAGTCATTACTATTGGGTGTGCAGACTGATCGATTATTTTCAATATTGCTCCTATACCACCCCGGTCACTTGTTCCAGAAAGGCCGTCCACCTCATCAAGTAGGATAATACGAGGACTTCCATCAAGTGTTTGCTGAAATGCAGATCGTGAAACAAATGTCTCAATATTTTCTTTGTTGCGTTTGTCACTTGCATTGAATTCGACTATTTCATAGTTCAAATCCTTTGCAATAGCTCCAACAGATGATGTTTTTCCTGTTCCGGGTGGTCCGACAAGCAATGCAGCTCGTTTCTTTGGAATCCCATTCTTCCAAGACAAAATCCAATCTAGGAAAGCATCAATTCTTTCAGGGTTTCCTACTAACTCACTTCTGGTAGTTGGACGGTATCTCTCAACCCATGGAAGTTTCTTATCACTCATTACTAATCTTTCCTAAATGATATATGAGCTAGTAGAGCAGCAAGTTGAACTTCTCCATTTGATCCTTCAGCTATTCTGAATTCAGCTTCTGCAGTACGTTCAAGAGCTGACCGTTTCAAATCAGACATAATATCTCTATTTTGCAAATCTCTATGTATTTGTCGAGTTAGATCTATAGGCGAAACACCCTCTTGTGATATCAGCTCTCTTAGTTGTTGAAGTGCATCATCATATTGTCCATTAAATGCCGAATTGAGAAGTGCTTCAATTTTTGCAGGGTCTGCTCTGCCAGAAATAGTGAAGACCGTCTTATCAGTCACCTGTCCTGTAGATGCAGATGCTTGCAGGAGATTTATTGCACTTCTCATATCCCCATCAGATAGATAGAGAATCGCTTCTTTTCCTTTTTGACTTAGTTTGATTTTTTCTCGCTCTGCTACATAATCAAGTCTGCTTGCGATATCAGTATCTTTCAAGCGAGTAAATTTGAAAATTGCACATCTTGATTGAATCGGAGGAATGATACGACTTGAATAATTGCAAATGAGAATCATTCTACAAGAAGAAGCGTAGGACTCCATCGTTCTTCGGAGGGCGTGTTGTGCATCGTTCGTGAGGTGATCCGCCTCATCTAGGACTAGAATTTTAAAAGGAGCATCTCCAGCTGGTAGTGAGCGAGCAAATGTCTTGATTTGATTTCTGACAACATCTATACCTCGCTCATCACTTGCATTGAGTTCCATGAAATTCCTATCATACGAATTTCCAAACAAATCTCTTGCTAGTGCCATTCCCGCAGTAGTCTTTGCAGTTCCAGGAGGACCTGCAAACAAACAATGTGGTAATGTTCTGTTTTCTACGAATTTCGATAAGCGACTAATTATGGCTTCTTGTCCGATAATTTCTTTGAGAGTGTTTGGTCTATGTTTTTCAGTCCATAAATCAATGTGCATAATCTTCTCCACCAATACAGATTCACTTGTGTCAGAATATCTTGTCCAATGATTGGAAAATACAGAATCTAAAAAGCTTGTCTGAAAACTCAATACTCTTCTTATAGTAAGGTCTTTATCAACAGACGAAAACACATAATCTTGTGTAAACATGATTCACTTGAGAGATACAATCCACGATGTCATTGAGCGCGCGCAGATGGAATTCTCGAATGATACACGGCTATGCAATATTATTCGAGATATGCCAGAAATCTCAATTGCAGGAAAGAAGATGGGTCCATATACACCATCAACTCAAGTTGAATTTCCTAATTGGGCGATACCTCATCTAATAAGCCATGGATATATTGAACTTGATCAAGATGGAGATTACACATCAGTACAGTATATTCAAAATGCATATAGAACCGAAGAAGACAGTCCGCATATGGGACTTCACTCTATTCATCCATTACTATATTCTGCTATCAACAAGAAACTAATCGATTTGCGTAGTGAAAAAGCATCTTTAGATCCAAAACAATATGATGAGATCGACAGATTGCGGCGACTAATTGGCATCATCTCACAAAAACGATTATCGAAATTATTACGCATTGCAATATCTGGGGCTTATCAAGATAAACGAAAAGATATGACACTTGAAGAGCGCTGGCTCTGCGAAGAACTTAGCATTCTAACATCAGATTGGAAAAATTCCCTTTTTCTATAGTCATACAGGAGCTTAAATATTGATGTCAAAACTAACTAGTGATACATATGTAGACGTTCGGCTAAAAGAATTGAGCAACCGAACAAGTCTTGAGGCAGATATTCATGTCAGGCTATGAGGGAGGCTCTCAGGAACGATTCGAGGAGTTCCTGCGAACTTACAAGGATGAACAAGGTATTTTGACGTATTGGACAAAAATCCAGCGTTTTTCAATAGATGAAGCCACCTCACTTAGAATAGATTTTCAGGATTTGATGACTTTCGATAACGTAGTTTTCACTACTCTAGCAAAAGACAATCCCTTGCAATTCCTGCAAACGCTCAACACGGTTTTGCGATCAGTTCTCCGAACTGAAGATCCTGATTACATGGATGGTATCGATGAACGTCTAATTAAGGTAAGAATCACAAACTATCCAAATTATGTTTCATTGCGCGCAATTCGTTCTAGACATATTGGCACAATTATCACTATAAGCGGAGTAATGATGCGTGCTAGTGAAGTAAAGCCATTGCTTGTTGATGCCACATTCAAATGTAGGAGATGCGGTGAGGAATTATACCAGCCTCAAGAAGACGGGCGATATATGGAACCTGATCAGTGTACAGTTTGTGGAAAGAAAACACCTGTTCGGCTAATACCCGAGAAATCCTCCTTCAGAGATTGGCAAAAAGTCAGAATTCAGGAAGCACCTGAAGAATTGCCTCCTGGACAAATGCCTCGATCTATTGATGTAATTTTAGAAGGAGATATTGTAGACATATCAAGGCCTGGAGATCTTGTTAAAATAACCGGAATTCTTCTTACATCACCCGATTTTTCAAGAAGAGGTGGAAAACTAGCAACATTCAACATCTTTATTGATGCAAACGGAGTTGAAATTGGAGAAAAAGAATACGAGCAGATTGAGCTATCCGAAGAGGACGAAAAAGAGATTCGGAAGATGGCTGAAGACCCGTACATACATGAACGCATATTCGCATCAATAGCTCCATCAATTCAAGGTCATGAGCTTATCAAAGAATCAATTGCGCTTCTTCTCTTTGGTGGAGTAGGGAAAACTCTGCCTGATGGTACAAGATTACGAGGAAGATCGAATATTCTTATGATTGGAGACCCTGGTACTGGAAAAAGTCAGATTCTCAAATTCGTATCGAAACTAGTTGCTCGAAGTATATACACATCTGGCAAAGGAACCTCTGCTGCAGGTCTAACTGCTGCGGTCATGCATGATGCAGAAACAGGATCAATGACCTTAGAAGCAGGTGCATTAGTATTGGCTGATCAAGGTATAGCTTGTATCGATGAATTTGATAAAATGGATCCTAATGATAGAACTGCAATCCATGAAGCTATGGAACAGCATACCGTCAGTATAGCTAAAGCTGGTATTGTAGCTACTTTGAACGCACGCACTTCGATTTTAGCTGCGGCAAATCCTACTCTTGGTCGCTATGAATCTTCATTATCGGTCCAAGATAACATCAAACTTCCATTCACAATTCTCTCTCGATTTGATCTTCTTTGGATTCTAGTTGATACTGTTGAAGCTGAAAAAGATAGAGAACTCGCTCAATTTATCCTTGGAATGCACCAAATGAGGAAAACTCCACAGCCATCATCTACACCACCAATAACTCCAGAGTTTCTGAAGAAGTATATCGGCTATGCTAATCGCTATGTCATTCCCCAACTAGGTTCAGAAGCAGCAGAAGAAATTGAGAACTTCTATGTCAACCTTCGTAAAAGTGCTGAAGGCGGTGCTGCACCAGTTCCAATAACTGCACGTCAGCTTGAGGCTCTAGTGCGTTTATCAGAAGCCCGAGCTAAGATGGCACTCCGTTCAAAAGTAACTAAGGAAGATGCAACAGCATCAATTAACCTAATGGAAGAATCACTTCGTATGGTCGCACTTGATCGAGTAACCGGAAAAATAGACATCGATCGTCTTGTATCAACAATGAGCGCTTCACAACGCAGTTCTTCTGATATTATACTCAAAGCAATGAAAGATATCGAATCAGAAGGTTCATCGACAGTAAATGAAGAGGAGCTAATTAGTCGAGTAGAAACGATGGGCTTACCTCGCGAAAGAGCAGAGGAAGTGATTAAGAAGCTAGTCGCTGAAGGAATCTTATTCAATCCTACTCATGGTAAAATAAGAAGAATTCAGAGCTAATATAGAAAGCAATGAGTTGGAGCTGAAAAGCAACGAAAATCGAAGAAGTTCCCTTGAATCCAAGAATAATCGCCCTTTTACACCAATTCGGAATTTCTACCCTTTTTCCTCCCCAAAAAGATGCTCTTGAAACCGATGTTCTGAATGGGACAAATTTGGTTTTAGCTATTCCTACAAGCTCTGGAAAAACACTTGTTGCTGAAATATGCATGCTAAAGGCAATTTCTGAAGGGAAAGGAAAGGCACTTTATTTGGTCCCCCTCCGAGCATTAGCTCAGGAGAAGTATGTTGAGTTCAAGAAATACGAATCGTTGGGTATTACAATATCTATGTCAATGGGTGATTTCGATTCTAGAGGAACACAACTGAGTAAAGCCGATATCGTGGTGCTAACAACCGAACGTGCAGATTCAATTATTCGTCATCAAGCAGAATGGATTCGAGATATTGGTATAGTAATAGTTGACGAAATACATTTAGTAAACGATCCATCACGAGGGCCCACTCTTGAAATGGTCACAGCAAAGCTGAAGCAGATATTACCAGATGTACAAATAGTAGCTCTCAGTGCGACTATTTCCAATGCGGATGAAATCGCAGGGTGGCTTGATGGAAGTCTTGTACGGAGCTCATGGCGACCTGTTGACCTAAAAGAAGGAGTATATTTGGATGGAACCATAAAATTCGAGGATTTCTCTGAACGAAATGTACCTCGAAAGAGAAGGGAAGAACTTGCTGATTTGACATGTGATATTCTTGATGAAGATGGACAAGTGTTAATTTTTGTATCATCACGACGGTCAACAATCACTGTATGTAAGAAACTCGCCCAGTCAATCCGTCCTTATCTGAATAAAGAGCAAATCGCCAAGCTAGCAGAAATTGCTAGAAAACTGGATGGTGGTCCATCTACTCCCTCAGCTACAAAGACTCTTGCTGATTTGATTAGCAAAGGAATTGCTTTCCACCATGCAGGACTTTCAAATGCAGAACGTGTACTTGTTGAGAATGGGTTCAAGAAGAACCTCCTAAAAGTGATAGTAGCAACACCTACTCTAGCTGCTGGTGTCAACCTCCCTGCAAGACGAGTTATTATCCGTGATTATCGTCGTTTTGAACAGAATAGAGGCAGCTACCCAATCCCCATCTTAGAATACAAGCAGATGGCTGGTAGAGCAGGAAGGCCTAAATATGATCAATATGGAGAAGCGGTATTATACTCTAGAACAGAACCCGAGCAGGAGTTTCTGTTAGAATATTATCTGCAATCAGAAACCGAGCCAATTTCTTCTAAACTTGCATCTCAACAAGCATTACAATCGCATCTTCTATCCGCAATTGCAACTGAAATGACTAGAAATCGTACAGAAATAGACTCGCTAATTGATGGCACTTTCTATTCATATCAGTCAGAAAGATGGGAGCTTGATCACCATGTAACATCTGCCCTAGATTACTTGGAACATGGTAAGCTGGTCGATATTAACGAAGCTGCACAATATTATGCAACACCACTAGGACAAAGAGCTTCCAAGCTATATATTGATCCTTCAACTGCAATTCTATTCAGAGACGCTCTGAAAAATGCTGAAATGCTGTCAGAAGTAGGAATATTACATTTGATTTGCCATAGCCCTGACCAACCTCTTTCTTATGTTACAAAGAACGAGATTGAGGAGATTATGGCACTTATCGACTCAAACGAAGATAAATTTCTAGTTCCAATACCTGATAGCTGGGAAGACCCTGAGGGTTATTCTAAGTTCCTATCTGAGGTTAAGACATCCTATCTTCTAATAGATTGGATTAATGAAGTAACCGAAAACACAATGACTGAGAAGTTTAATGTTGGAATGGGCGATATCCATCGCTATGTACAATCTGCAGAATGGCTCCTTTATTCCTCATCTGAGATTGCAAAAGTGATGAACGTGGTGAGTTTCATTCCCACTCTTCAGAATCTTCGGTCTCGTACCAAATATGGAGTGAAGAGTGAACTTCTTGAACTCGTCAATCTCCGAGGTATTGGACGAGTTAGAGGAAGAATGCTATTCAATCATGATGTAAGAAACCTAGTCGATCTATACAATATTCCATTTACAGAATTAGCAAGAATTCCTACAATTGGTACTACTATTGCAACATCATTAAAGAAGCAGATTGGAGTCGATATAGGATCTGATATCTTTGATGATACATCGGATTCTGAAAAAGAGGAATCTACCACGCTCCAAACCCTCTTGGAGGATTTTTGAATCTAGAAATGAAGTCCTTCCAAAGATTCCGTTAATACATTGATCAATTCGCTTGTATAGCTTTTACAAATCTCACTTTCCGAATGCGAATCTCCAAAATCAGTAATTTCGTTTCCAGATAGTTCCTGAACCAAATTCAATGATGTCTTTTTCATAACATCAAGATCATAACCTCCCTCAAGAAAGAAAATTAGGTGTCCCTGTGCATAATTTTCTGCAATCTCGCGCAACTTCGAGTTCATCATCGCATATCCCGCTGTAGTCAATCCAAGATTGGTCAAAGGATCAATAAAGTGTGCATCAAATCCAGATGAAACAAGAACGAATTCAGGCCTATATGATTTTGCAACTGGGATGATGATATCATCGAAAGCCATTTCATATGAAATATCTCCAGCTCCTGGATACATTGATAGATTGATATTATACCCAACACCTTTTCCAATCCCAATTTCATTCGGAAAACCAGAACCTGGAAATAGAGTGCGTCCATCTTGATGTAATCCAATATACAAGACATCTGATCTATCATAGAATGCATTCTGCGTTCCATTTCCATGATGTGCATCATAGTCCACTATTAGTACTCTATGGATATCATGTTCCGAAATCAAATGTTCAGCTGCGACAGCGATATTATTGAAGAAACAAAAACCAAAAGCACGATTCCTTTCGGCATGATGTCCCGGAGGTCTACACAGAACAAATGCATTTTTAGTTTCACCACTAATCACACGATTAGTAGCTGTAATTCCGGCTCCCGCAGCAAGTACTGAAGCATCATAAGTGTAAGAATTGACTGCCGTATCAAGTGTAAAATATCCTCCTCCTCTTTCAGATTTCAACCGTACTTGTTCAATATAGCTTGCATCGTGGAGTAGTGTTATTTTATCTAGGCTTGCTGGCTCAGGACTGATGATATCTACATGTTCTTCATCAATAATCCCTGTTTCTCTAATCCGATTCAACGAGGATGTCAGGCGTTCTGGGCTTTCTGGATGTCCTGGTGATAGAATGTGCCTTGTGAATAGTTCGTGGAAAATAATCTCTGTATTCATCGCTATCAGTCCAAATTACTTGACCAAATAAATAGAACAATCGCAAAAAAACACATGGATAACCACATACATTTAGAACACGTGTTCCAAGTATAATAAGCTATACTTCGTTATGTGGTAATGTTTATTTTCAAATCATTACAGGCAACCTCTTGCTTGTAGAATCAATACAGGTCCTCTTACATGGGCAGGTAGTCTAGATTGGTATGATTCTTGCTTGGGGCTGCTTAAGGCATTACGCCTCAAGTGACAATCTGCAAGAGATCGGGAGTTCAAATCTCCCCTTGCCCACCATATATCCATTCATTTTAGTGGGATATCCCATAGTGTTTCATAGATAGGCCCAGATGATGTCAATGTGCTTTTTGTTAAGCGGATGGCATCAACTTTCATAGAACCGACGCTTTCGAGTTCGAGCGATTCCAAATTCTCAAGCAGTTTTTCTTTATTCTTCACAAACCGGACTCGAGCAATAGTAGCATGAGGTGTGAATTTCTGACTCTCAACCTTATATCCAACATTAGCCAGCAATGAATCAGTTTCAGCTTTAAGCAGTTGCATGTGATCTGCACCATTAGAAATACCAACCCAAATAATACGTGGTCTTCGCCTATTAGGAAATGCTCCCACTCCTTGTATCTGAATCTCAAAAGATGGATATTCGATTTTGGACATCTCAGCATGAATCAGGTCAATTTTCTCTATAGATGTATCACCAAAGAATCTCCAAGTGAAATGGATATTCTGCTCCTCTACAAGTTTCATCTTTGCAGAATCAAGATCCAATTTAGATTGGATGCTTTTTACTTTGGACAATAACGATTTATCATCTATATCTATACTAAGGAACACACGAAATGTATCTCTCAATGCTGAAATCTCCAAACGAATTAGCTATCTTATGTCCAAATTAGGCTAGCGGTAGTTTTGTCCTAGGATAAGTCTTAAAGCATTTATACAAAAGGTCGAAGTGGTGAAATAAATCAGTTGAAGAAACGCAAGGACTCGGGATTGGACTTACCCATTACCTCTCGAGAAACTAGTCAGAAGACAGAGAGGAAACGTAGCATTGAGGTTCCCGAGGCAAGGACGCTTCTTATTCGAGACATAGGATATCCTTTCAGGATAAAGGGAGACCCTAAACCTACAGGTTTGGAAATTGATAATGTAGAACTCTTTACCGATTATGCAAGAGAACAGTGGGCAGGTAGTGTCGTGCGTAGAGATATGTACCTATTCGATAGGTATGTCATGCCTGATTTTGCTTTCCAAGTCATTGATATTGACCCTCCTGAATCTGTAATAACAAGAAATACTGAGATTATTCTACAATCTCCATTAATCAATACAGAAATCCCTGGCCCCGTTATCGGCTTGAACGATGTAATTGGACATGACTCTGTCAAAAGGAAATGTCGAGTAATTCTAAAATATCTTGGTAGCCCTTCGAAGTTTGGTGAGTGGGCACCTCGAGCTGTATTATTCTACGGCCCACCTGGTACAGGAAAAACTCTCATGGCCAGAGCACTTGCTCATGAAGCCGATGCACAGATTATTACTACCAAGGCACCTGATTTAATCGGAACTCATGTGGGAGATGGTGGTCGCCGAATCAGTGCACTATTTGAAGAAGCAAGAAAGATGGCTCCTTCAATTGTTTTTATAGATGAGCTAGATGCAATAGGACTTGCACGGTCCTTTCAGTCGATACGAGGTGATGTATCTGAGGTAGTGACAGCTCTTCTCGCTGAATTAGACCGAACTGACGAGAGTTCTGGCGTAGTAATTATTGGTGCAACAAACGCTCTTCTACTAATTGACGCTGCTATTAGAAGCAGATTTGACTCGTCATTTGAATTCTCACTACCTACAGCTGAAGAACGTCTACACATCCTAGAACTATACACAAAGAGGTTACCCATACCCATCGATTTCAAGCTCCAAGACATCGTTGCTATGACAGATGGATATTCAGGTCGTGATTTGAGAGATCGAGTCCTTAAGGAAGCCTTGCATAATGCTATTTCTGAGGACAAATCAAAGATATCTCTAAATGATGTTGTAAAGATAATAGAGAAAATAGGAACAAGAAAAGCACCTGAATATACTGTTTAAAGTTGGGATATGTATTTTTTAGTTCTTGAGGCAACGGAAACAAGAAAATGAATCTAGTAATAATCACAGGCATGCCTGGAGCGGGTAAAGGAGTATTGGCTGATGCATTCCGAGAAGCTAAAGTTCCAGTGATAGTTATGGGAGATGTTATCAGAAATGAAGCAATACGAAGAGGTCTAGATCCTAATCCTGCCAATACAAAGAAGGTGATGCTCGCTCTTAGGGAAATAGACGGACTCGGAGCAGTAGCTTTGCGTTGCATTGAAGATCTTAGAGCTGAAGATTCCCCTATTGTTGTCATAGAAGGCTGTAGAAGTATTGCAGAAATTGATGTTTTTGACGAATATGCTAAAAATATGACAATAATTGGTGTGCATGCAGCACCTTTAACAAGATTTCAGAGACTAAAGGAAAGAGCCAGAAAAGATGCTCCTCCAGAATGGGAAGTATTCCGCGAACGTGATATCAGGGAGATATCTGTAGGACTTGGAGGAGTAATTGCACTAAGTGATATTATGATAGTAAATGAATCAAGCATTGATGATATGATGAAAAAATCCAAAGAGATAGTGAAGAGGTTTCTTTGAATGAAGTTTACTATCCGTTGTCCTATTTACCCAACAGAAGACAGCGGTCGAATTATGGAATCATTGACTACATTCTTTCCCGAGTCAACTTTTACTCTAGTAGATGGGGATATGGAGAGATGGTTTGAAGCGAAGTCTTCAGAACTCAAATCATTAGAGAAACTTCGGTCATTTATTCATGAGTTCAGGATTATTGATGCAGTGAAACGTGTTATCAACATAAGTTGGACTGGAACTATGTTCACATTCAGATTAGACAAACAAGCAGCAATTAGGAATAAATTACACTTGATTGATGACTCAGAAACTCCTCCTCTTGGATCTATCGAAGTTACAGCTTTTTGTGAGTCGGATGAAACCTACCATTCCTTTCTAAATTGGTTCACACCATTGACAAAAGACGGGAAAGTAGTAAAAGCTTAGAACACAACTCGAAATATTTCTCTTGTCAAACCACTATGAACAGGGATTGGTACCTGATATTGAATACGACCTCCAAGATTATGAAAGACAAATTCGAGATTTATCTTGGTGTCTCCACAAATACATATAATCGGTGAAGAGTCCCAATCTGCTATGAAACCAAGGACTTCACCAACTAGTTTCTTTGTTTCAGTTCCTCTTGTAGAGCTTGTTTTCCCATAAGGTGGGTCAGTTACAATGTAATCAATCTTTGACAATGGCAAGTTTCGAGAATCTCCTTGAATCAAACTAAAATTAGATTTGGGAACATTAAGAAGATTACTTCTAGCACCGGTGAGTAAACGCCAATCCGTATCAATTCCTATCACTCTCGATCCGATTTTTGCAGATTCTACAAGAATCCCTCCACCACCACAAAATGGATCTAGTAGGGTATCAGATGGCATGACTCCAGCAATATTACACATTACTCTTGCAAGTATCGCATTCATCATACTCGGATGAAAAAAGGGTCTATCCTTTCTGCCAATTTGCTCTAGGTTCTTATATAATCTCGAGAAAAATGTTTCAGATAGGTATGAAGAATTCTCTCCTATGAAAAGCGTGAATACATAATCGGGATGTTTCAACGAAACTGACCACTTGGTTAATTCTAGAATTCGTGCTCCAATTGCAGATGACAGTATAGCTTTCTTACCTGATTCAAGAACTGAATTGACATCCTGTACTCTAACCGCAAATCGTACATCAGATGAGTCTGCATGATTGAACATGCCATCTTCTAATTGATTTTCCAGTGTAAAAGTATTTTCTGCTGAAATAACAATCCTGCCCGACTCCCTCAGCAGTACAGCTCTATCTGCCAAGAATGGAATTGGATTACTATTGCAACTAAAATGACCAAAACGTTTCTCCCACTGGATATCTGTTGAGGCATCAATCAAAAAAACAAGAGATTCAATTTCCGCTCTTGCTAGAGGAATATTATTTCCAAGCAGATATACAGAGTAGTCTGGCAATTAGGCATCACTCGTAGAGGTTATCTCCACCTAGAAATATCCGTTGGAATTCCCCATATAGTGTTTCAAAACCTGTTACCTGTTTTCCTGAAACAGGAATGACAGTAGGGCCTTCTCCCAAGTCTTCCAACATTCTTAGAATGGAAGTAGAAAATTCTCGAATCAATCCACTTGAGGAGGCATCCAGCGCTTCTTCTAATAGATATGGATCTGTCGACCAATCTATTATCTCTTCAATCTCATCCTCTGAGAGAATATCTGTCTTGCTAAGTAAATTAAGTTGAGGCAATCCAAAGCGTATATTGATTGACATACCTAATAATAAAGACGAGAGATATCCAGATGGAACTCTTGCGATATTCGAATCAAGTAAATATAATGAAATAGCTGGGTCCTGTCCTTTCAATCCAGAAACCATGAGTGGTCCTGAATTACGATATGCAAAAAGTTCCATTTGTCCTGGGCAATCAACTAGGACATAATCCCGACCAAGATCAACAATTTCTTCTCGAATCTCATTTACATGTCCTATAGCCATATCAAGAGAAGCAACTAACGCTCCATTGGGACCTAGTCCAAATTGTTGCATTATTTCTCCATAGTCCACATAATTTCGAATATCAATATCAGACGTATATGGGGGAGATTCCACACCAGGATCAAGATTGACTACTGATACACTAATTTCAGATGATACCAACCATTCCTCTAGCGATGCAGTAAGTAGGGACTTTCCTGAACCTGCCGTACCAACAACAAACATGAAGAACATAACGACAAAATAAGATGGTTGTGCTTTGAGTCCTTTGGTACATGCCTATATTCCTTTTTTTCGTCACTTGACGAATTTTGGGGTTAGTATTGCAATAACTCTTATCTGCATAATATTAACGAATTAACGTATGGACCAGAGTGAGGCAATACAAAGGCTAGCAGAAACCATGGCCGGAGAGATATGTCTATCTGAAAATGATCCAGGTGCTATAATGAAGCGCTGGCGAGAGCGTTTTCAAATATCTCAGAAAGATTTGGCAAAGCATCTTGATGTATCACCTTCTGTGATTAGTGACTATGAAAGTGGAAGACGCAAATCTCCACGAGTCGAAACCATCAAGCGTTTTGTAGAGGGTCTAATAGAGATGGATGCAGCAAATGGTGGAAGGATAGCAATGGCTCTGGAAAAACTTGTAACTCCAGAGATTGCTTCGGATGCCATCTTGGACAGTCGTGAATTTGGAGTTCCTATACCCGCACGATACTTGGTTGAAAAGCTCGACTGCAAAGTGCTAACTCACAAAAGTCTGCTAGATCGAGATATTTACGGATATACTGCATTGGATAGTGTGAAGGCAATCGTAACTCTCACTCCGCAGCAGTTACTTAGGCTATACGGTGGAACCACTCAAAGGGCCGCAATTCTCACAAATGTAACAACAGGTCGTTCTCCCATGGTAGCAATAAAAGCAAGTCAAATCGGAACTTCTGTTGCAGTAAAACCAGCTGTTGTAATATTACAGGGAGTGAACGAATTAGACCCATTAGCAGTAAGAATTGCTGATAGCATCCACATTCCCTTATGTGTATCAAATATACAAACTACTAATGAGCTAGTGAAGGAGCTAAGGATATTCGAACCGCCCTAAATATTGACAATGGTGACCAAGATGGACTTCAACATGGAAATCAATGATCCCGTACATGGCTTTATCGGTTTAACAGATTTAGAAGCAAGAATCATCAATTCTGAGCCGTATCAAAGACTGAGAAGAATCAAACAATTATCTGGTGCACACTATGTTTATCCGACAGCAGAACATACACGCTTCGGTCATTGTATAGGTGCAATGTACTTGGCAGGATTGGTGGGAAAAAGGCTTCTTGGACAATTGGATTTAGGAGAAGATGTTTTGCAGGAGGTAAGATTAGCTGGTCTTCTTCATGATTTGGGACACGGTCCATTTAGCCATGTCTTTGAAGAACCTCTAATTGACCGACAAGGAAAGAACCATGAAGATGTAACAGAGTGGATTATCAAAGAGAGCGTGGTCGGAGACATCATTGAAGATGGCGGTATTCGTAAAAGTCGAATTGCAGATTTAGTGAGAGGAAGAAGGAAGGAAGAGAAAGATAGTGTCATTAGTGGTATTGCTGCTGGGCAAGTCGATTCTGATAAAATGGACTATCTAATTCGAGATTCTTTCTATTGTGGAGTTAATTACGGTCTTGTTGATATTCATAGATTAATAGCAAGTATCGAAATATCCAAGGACTATGAGATGCATTTTGATTTAGCTGCTAGAGGCGCTCTTGAATCATTTCTTGTTGCAAGATATGAGATGTTCTTGAATGTGTATTACCATAAGACAGTTCGAAGCGTTGAAGTTATGCTAATCAAGCTGATAGCTTCAGCAGACAGAGTTCTCAATCTAACTGCATTTTCTACGCCTGAAGAATTCTTAGAATTAGATGACATGTCTTTGGTATCACGAATTAGAAGAATAAATCCAAAGGAGTCGGATGATGCACGTGAAGCATCTAAAATGATGGAAATGCTTGATTCGCGAATTCTCTACAAGAGTGCCTTTGAGAAAGTCTTACACACAGAAGATCGATTCGTATCAAAGGTTCTTACCAAGAAGCGAGTTCGAGAAAGTATCCAGGATGAGATAGCATCGCTTGCAAAAGTGCCTTCAGATGAAGTGATTGTAGATGTTCCAACCCTTCCATCTGTACCTTACAACCCACATCAAATCGATCCAATGGAAATAAGTATCTTTGAGATAATAGAAGGAAAAAGAGTTCCTAGGAAGCTATCTGAATTCTCTAATATTGCACAAATGATGAAAGTATATCTGGATGTAATTCGGGTCTACACATACGATCGTCATAGGGCAAAAGTCGGGCGTGCTGCTAGAGAGATATTCCAAGAGGTTCCTGATGCTGCACTAATTCATATGTGAATACAATTTTCATATTTCAGGGTCCCTAATCAAAGATTGGGGAGGTTATATACTCAACTCCGGGATTTATCATTGAATCAGATACGAATCGGAGCTGAGTCCTTGACGGAAGACCTGAATGAAGCCTTGCAGAATATAAAGACAATTACTGGAGTCGAGAATGTCGTTCTAATCCAAAAGGATGGATTACCTGTGGCAAGTGCTGGTGTATGGTTTAGTAAAGAAGAAGTGTTTGCTGTAGCATCTTCGACCTGTGCAATTTTTGGAGTGGCACGATTGATACATGGAGATTTCAAGTATCTCTTAATGGAGTCAGAAACTTCAAAGGTTTTCCTCGCATCGCTCCCTGACAATCCAGATTACTTTCTCACAATTACAACTGCCCCTAGAGTCAACCTAGCTGCGCTTTTTATCGAGATGCGTGAAAGCATGGTACGTGTATCGTTCTTGCTCCGACAACACGTAGATGGACGATTACCACCTCTCCGCTCCTATAGCTCAGAAGAAACACAACAAGTTCTCAGAGGATTCGCAGTTGCTGATGGAACTATAACAACATATTCCACATCTCGCTCGATGTTATCCCTTGATAGATCTCAGGCACTCGCTCTTCGATCCATACTGCGTCAAATTCACGATAGTATCCCAAATATAGAATCCGTTTTCCTTTCTTTAAGTGGGGGAGTACGTGTTTCCTTAGAAGGTTTTACAAATGATAGATTGGCTGCAATGTCTTTTGCTTTACATGACGCTTCTGAGCGAGTAGTGAGAACTCTGAGAAACAGTTCCTTACATACCGTTCTCTGTGAAACCGAAAAGACTCGACATTTTATATATGCAGTGCCTAATGGAGTATTCAGTTTATGGGTAAAGAGAGATACTCAGAAGCTTGGTCTTATGCGACTTCTATTGAAGCACTACATAACGGAAACTCAGAGAGTGCTGAGTTCAGCCACTGTTGCAAAACCTGGACTACCTCAAGATTTGCGTGAGCTTATCCTATCTGAACGACCCAAGAAAGATCTTCTTTTAGCGAGGCGAAATACATGAGTTACTCTATACTACGACTTATTGAACTATTAGAAAGTGATTTTCCTTTATTACTGAATTCAGTGATGAAACGTATTCCTTTGCTTGTGACAGGTATTGACATCGAGCTTATAGATGATGTTGTAGAGAGCGTTTCTTCTTTGAGCCCTCATCGCCACAAGATGGTTTTCTGGAGGGACTTCACATCAGAGGATGAAATTCTTTCAGTATGGGAAGAGGAAAAACACAACTACGAAGTAAATCGAACAGTTGTTTGCAGTCTTGCTTCAAATCTTAGACTTGCATTAGAACGAATCAAAATCTTCTCAGGATGGATAATTGGAATCCCTCTCTCAAATGAATCAAGAGGAATCTATGTAAAGAAATCCCAATTAGATGAGCTTGTCACTCACATATCACAATCTTCTGGAGGATGTGGAGTTCTAGAATTGACCTCCCCCTCTTCCATGAAGTTTGAATTAGTTAATGCTACCGAAAGCAATCTAGAAGTAGAAAAGAGAATCGTAAATAAGATTCTCACACGAAAGACTCAATCTCTTGAGCGTATTCGACGTCTATTAAGCAAATCATTGAGAGGCGCAAATGTGTCGGATGGAATAATCAATGCCGTATTGAAACTTGATGATGAATCCGAGAAAATCACTCAAGATATGTTTGAGGAAGAAATCAATAATTTCGTTCATGCTGCTAGACGTGCAGTAACACTTCTTTCGCGAATTCGCTTAGCTCGCGAATTAGGCACTTCTACTGTACTTACAGAACGCAACCTATACGAAGCTATTGGATGGGATGGAGGCGATCTCGAAGACCTAATTAGGTTCATTCATGCTGAGTGGCATGAGGACTTTTCTGATTGCGTTAAGTTGGGAACATTATCAGGTCTAGGAGCTTGGGTCGATAGCATGTGGGGTGCATAGGAGGGTACCACTAATTGATTGTTGACTATGGAAACAGAACTGTAGGATTGAAGATTGTGTTTTTTGGGCCTGCAATGAGTGGAAAAACCACATCCATTCAGTGGCTATTCAAAAGCTTAGATTGTGCAGATCGATTAACATCTATTGAAAACACTGTTGGACGTACAATGTTTTGTGACTTTGGTACTATTCCCTTTGCACTTGGTGATAGCTGGACAATCAATGCTCATATTTGGTCTGCTACAGGTCAAGACTTCTATCGTTCGACTCGTGAAGTAGTACTTGTTGGAGCAGATGGTATAATATTCGTTGCAGACTCGCAAGAATCCTTACTAGATGAGAATCTTGCAAGTTGGAATGAGCTTATGGCACTTATTTCAGAGGAGGAACGGCCTTTACCAATTGTCGTTTGCCTGAACAAACAAGATTTACCCAGTGCGATAGACGAAGATAGACTCAGACACCATCTCAAGTTACCATCAGCAGTTCCAGTTATCCGCAGCGTTGCGATGAACGGTCTGAATGTCTTGGAAGCCTTTGAAATTCTATTTCATGATGCAATGCGATCAAGTGCAATGGCTCAGCCAGTACAGTAACCATCAATCTAGCGATTACTTTATACGAACTGACCTTTGAAGCAGAACCGTATTGATTCTGCAATTTATGCAGGAGAAGTATCTGAGGTAACATTCTTGGAATCTTTGAAAAACAATACAAGATTCATCTTCATTACAGGTGGTGTTCTTTCCGGTATTGGTAAAGGAGTTACCACAGCATCCATTGCAAAATTACTCCAATTTAGGGGCTATAAAATCAGAATCCTGAAGATAGATCCATACCTGAACATCGACCCTGGGACTATGAATCCTATAGAACATGGAGAAGTATTTGTAACAGATAAGACTTGGACCTTCACACCTGTAGAGGATGTAGAATTCAACATATCTGAAATTGATTTAGACTTTGGAACATATGAAAGATTCACAGGAATCGAAGTGCACCCATCTCAGAATATCACATCTGGACAAATCTACCTATCAGTCATTCTTCGTGAACGCAAAGGACTCTATCTAGGCAGAACTGTTCAAATTATACCACACATTACAGAACGCATAAAGAGAAGAATTTGGGATGTTGCTGCACAAGAACCGATTCCAGATGTAGTTCTTATTGAAATTGGAGGAACTGTAGGTGATATCGAAGCAATGCCTTTCTTGGAATCTGTACGTCAGCTGGCAATGGAGATAGGACGTAATCGAGTAGCATTCGTTCATGTAACTTTGGTTCCTTATATGGAATCAGTTGGGGAATTTAAAACAAAACCTACCCAACACAGTGTCAGAACACTCCAAGGATTAGGACTACAGCCAGACATTGTCGTTTGTCGCGCTGAAAAGGAACTTACAGAATCAGCAGAGAGGAAAATTGCTCTATTCTGCAATGTTCCAGAGAATAGAGTCATTTCAAATCCCGACATTTCTATTATTTATCAACTTCCACTTTCATTTGAAGAACAAGAATTAGGAAAAATCATTGAAAATCATCTTGAACTGGAAAATCGTCTAGCGGAAACTGATGAATGGTCCAAAATTGTGGAGGCTTTCAAGAATCCAGCAAATTCAGTTACTATTGCAATGCCCGGAAAATACACATCCCTAAGTGACTCTTACAAAAGTATCAATGAAGCCCTTGCTCATGCTGCAGCAATATGTGGAGCTGAGGTCAAAATTAAGTGGATCGAAACGGAAAACCGATGTGATATCTCATGCTTGACCGAGGATTTAGGAGAAGTAGATGGAATCCTACTAACACCTGGATTTGGAGAACGTGGGGTCGAGGGAATGATAAATGCTGCAAAGGTTAGTCTTGAAAGAAAAATTCCATTTCTTGGTATATGCTACGGTGCCCAACTAGGAGTAGTAGCCTTTGCAAGGCATGAAATGGGTTGGGAGGGAGCCCATACCACAGAGGTCGATAGTAATAGTCTGTATCCTGTCGTAGATCTCATGGATGATCAAAAATTGACTGAAGATATGGGTGGAACGATGCGATTGGGTGGCCATGAAGTAATTATCAAGGAAAACACCCTTTTATCCCAGCTTTATTCCTCTCCTAATACACGTGAAAGGTTCAGACACCGATATCATCTCATTGAAAGGTATGTTAGTCGGATGGATGAGAAAGGAATGCAAATATCTGCATATGATAACTCAGGAAATATCATCAATGCGATAGAATTGACCACTCATCCCTTTTGGATCGGAGTTCAATATCATCCAGAATTCAAATCACAACCAGGAAAGCCGCATCCATTATATCTTGGGTTAATAAGGGCGGGCCTAGACTATAAGAAGAAGAGGGAATCGTAGTGGACAAGAATCTCGACAAAATGCTCTCACTTCTGGTTGAAGAGATTGAAAGAGTCGAGAGAACAAAACAAAAGTTCGGTAGTGTAATGCAGGAAATAAAACACAAAATCGATTTAGGAAAATATCCTGCCTTTGTTGCAAATTGTATTGAAACCAATTTCACAACAAAAATTAGCCCCACACGATTAGATGGACTAAAGATTGCTGGAATTGATGGTGGACTTATTCGGAAACGCTTCAAATCGATGGACTTGGTATTAACAAGAGGTGTTGCAGTAATCTTCCAATTTCAGTCTAATACTGGCCCATTAGTTGATTTTTTTCCTGATCCGTTTCCTGAACCAAAAGCTAAGCTTGTTATGTTGTCAATGTCAGGTCCCGAGCTCGATCAACTAGCTTCGTTAGAGAGAATTGCAGAAGAACTTCGTGTGACTATTGCAGCTCTAGATGAATTTCATATTGATATCGTTCTGGTGGATGGGAGCTTATTCTACCATCCAAGAGATCGTCCTCCGGCAGGATCGATTGCAGATGAGAAATTTCAGGAAGTTCTAGCTCTATATAGACAACTCTACAATAAGATATCAAGAAAAAGAACAATGTTGGTTGGAATAGTGAAAGATAGCAGATCCACAAGAGTCGTCAACACATTAGGAGACATCCTTCCACATATACTACGAAATCCTACATTATTTGAAAGAATGCAGGGAATAGACTATCGATGGTTGCTAAAGATATCCCGTGATTGTGATCTGTTGGATACTTTTCTTGAGGAAGGAGAAAGAACATTCGCATTCCAATATGCAAGTGAGCTACAACAAAATACGAACTCATTACACTCTGACTTAGCACCTTGGGCATCAAAAATATGGGTCACATATCTAAAAACCGCACGAGATGATCTACCTCTACGAATAGAAATGATGATTAAATCAGAGGGAGAGGAAGGCATCAATCAACTAAACCGAACTCTATCTGCGATACTGCCTTTATCCTATCAGCATCCCGAATATGGGCTACCGAGTCCAATCGTAGAAGCAGATGCCAGAGCTAGGATAAGTAACAATGAAGCTCGATTAGTAATAGATCGTTTAATGGCGCTTTCGGGTCTAATTTATTCCAAACTCGAAAAAAGGAGATCTAGAAACCCTTTCGGAGGATAAAGCATTGTCAGCAAATCAATCTGGTCACCGCCTTGGAACAGTAATATGTACAAATGAAGATCCTAAGGTATCTGAGTTCTCATTTGTTCTTGAAGGAGGAACAAATGAAACTACAGTTCGAAGAGGTGAGTTTGTTACTGTAGAAACTGAATTTGGAACAGTAATCGCCAGAGTCCAAGACCTAATACGAACTAACAGATACTTTCAACATGCAGAAGCAGTTAGAGAATACCAATCCCGTGGAGAGCCACTTAGATACATATTCCCAACAGATAGGTGGCAATATACAATAGCCCAGACAAAAGTTGTTGGTTTTTGGATTGATGGTCGTACAGTTAGGCCCTATACTACTGTATCCCCCGGTGCAGTTGTCCGAAGAACAGATGAGGATATCCTTGCTAAATTTCTGAAACTTGATACAAAAGAAGGGCTAAGTCTTGGAAAAGTAGCTCATCATGAATTGGAGTTCAAGGCTTCAATAGATCGATTACTATCAAAGCATCTTGCCATTCTAGCAATGTCAGGAGCCGGAAAGAGCTATTTTGTATCAGTCATGTTAGAGGAATTACTTAAGCGGTCTGAAAAACAGGGTCGATTAGGTATCATCGTAATAGACGTTCATGGCGAGTACTCATACTTACAAGATTTGAAACCAAGTGACTTAGGTATGCCAGATGCCTCTTTTGAGATAGAGCATATTCGAGGTTCTCATATTCAGATTCCTGTAAACTCGCTTAGTGCTGATGCATTAGGCGCATTTGTAGCTGGCATGTCCGAAGTTCAAAGACGTGACCTAAGAATTGCAATATCTGAGATAAATGAACGATTCCAAGATGGATACACCCTATCAGATCTGATTGAAAAAATCAAAGACGATGACACAATAAGTAAAAACACTAGAGAAGCACTCATTGGATGGCTATTTAATTTGGAGAACACAGGACTCTTTGGAAAAGAGGCTGTTCCTGAGATAAAAGATGCAATTCGACCTGGAAAGATCACTCTTATTGACTTGAGTGACTTTGTAAGTTTGAAGAAGAAGCAAATAATTGTGTCACATCTAGCTTCCGAGCTTCTATATCACAGACGTCAGGGCAATATTCCACCTTTTCTTTTAGTCTTAGAAGAATCCCATCAGTTTTGTCCTGAAAGCAGACAAGAATTGGCTCTACCAAAGGCCAGAATCGAAACTATTGCTCGTGAGGGTAGAAAATTCTTCGCTCTTCTTTGCCTGATAACACAACGTCCTGTGAAACTATCTACAACCGTTCTAAGTCAGTGCAGCAATCAAGCTATACTGAGATGCACAAATCCCTATGATTTAGACCATATCGGTCGGTCTAGTGAAGGTATTGATCGTTCATCATTAGATTCGATAACGACACTAGAGGTTGGAGAAGCGTTATTCGTTGGTGAAACAGTATCTGTTCCTACTTTTGTGAAAATCCGTAGTCGCGTATTTGAACCAAAAGAACAAACAAAGAGTCTTTCTGAAGCAATGAGAAAAGCAGAAAGTAAACAAACAAAGTAGATATCATCCATAATCTGATAAGTTCAAAATTGGCTCAATCATTAATGGAGCTAACTTAACCAATGTCTGATGAAAAAGAAATGGAAGAAATCCATAAAATAATCGATGATATGCAGGCAAGGCTAGTTGAGCTATTTGATCAATTCCGAGAGCTAAGAATCCGGCTCGGCCAAAAACCATTGAATTTTGTTCCTATTTCCGCTGCGGAGATAGACTCTATCAAGAAAGACACTCTCGAAGAGAGGAAATCTTCCGATAAAGCAGCATCTATCAGAGTCGAAGAACTCAGAAAGAGTGAATCACCTGAAATACCTGCAAAAGAAACTCTCGAAAAAGAAGCAAAACCAGACGTACGAGTATCAAGATTGTTAGATCCTATAAGTCATGAGTTAAACACTGGAAGCTCTCCTGCTGAAGTAATAGCTGAATATCTTCAAGCAGCAAAGGATGAGCTAATACCTAAAGAAGCTCAAAATGATAAGGTGGCAAGAGATATTGATATCGTTCTAAAGTTCTTAAGAGCAAGAGGAAGACGTAGTATACGATCGGAAGAACGTGACAATATCCTGAGAAGAATAAAGAGATGGAAAGCCCATCTTAGTAAGTAATACAGATTAGATACAAATAGATGGGCAATTTTCAGAATATGATTAAATGTCTATCACTATGCGCTTAACTTTGGTCTTTGATATCTTCTTTAAACCATGTTGCCCAGGTTCATATCTGTAATCCAAAAGACCAGCTTCGTACAGTATTTTTATTTGAGCGCTAGCATTTGCCTCAGTACCACCGAGGTGCGTTGCAACTCTAGTTACATCTTTTTCTCCATCAAGGAGCAATTGCAGGATTTTAAGGCGAGTGCTTGAAGAGAGAGCACGCCCAATTCGCAGAATCTCTTCGTCGTTGTTTATTTCAAGTGTTTCTGACAATGTCACACCTCGCATCAAGTTGGCGATTCGTTCAAGTACGGGTTTAATAAGATTACTGTAAGTGAAAACATATCGATTTCTATCTTTGTAGATGGCTTTAGAGGCAATATAGTCTTTATCTCCAGCAATACAATAATTGCTTGATGTTAATCCTTATAGGAGAAATTATGAATCTTTGATTGAGTGCAAGGATATGGACGATGAAAATGATTTCATCATGGGTTTTGATATTCTTCCCTCACATAGTCCTCGGTCCAAATCAGCCCCGAAGTTCTCTGCAATCATCATAAGAGGAGATTTAGTACTCAATGAGTATCCAGAGCTCTCAAGAGGTGCATTACTTAAACTGGTCCGAGAAATAGAACCAATATATCTCTGCACAGATAACATCTTCGAAGTCGTACCAGATAGCAAGTCTCTGTTTAGGCTAGCTGAACGAATTCCCAGTTCTACTAAAATCGTTCAAGTCACTGGTGTTCCACCTAATCAAACACCTCTGAAAACTCTTGCAAGAAGACACAAAATCCCCCTACGCGGAAAGCCTTCTCCATTAGATTCTGCACGTATCGCAGCTCAACTAGCAGCATTTGGAGTTGGCTACACGATAGAGTGCTTCAGTGAACAAACTGAAATCAAGATTACTCGAGGACGAAAGATGGGCCGGGGTGGTCAAAGTGCGAATCGATACCGCAGAAAATTACACTCGTTGATTCAGCAGATGACGAGACACATAGAAGGTGAGTTAAAATCTGCAGAAATAAAATACGATGAAGACATTCGGCACTCAGATTTTGGGTATGCAAGTGCTCGTCTTGTAGCATACGCTCCTCTTCCTGCAATAAAGGGTCTTATCGAGTCAAAGCGTGGTGGTGATTTCAATGTAATAATTTCACCTGTACGTAAAAGGACAGAATTTCTTCCTCTTGAGCCCAAACCAGTCCCCACTCAAATTTCACCAAAATACTTCATTCTGGGAATCGATCCCGGCACTACAGCTGCTATCTGTCTTCTCACACTTAATGGTAGAGTCCACAAATTGGTAAGTCGAAAAGGACTAGTACGTGCAGACATCATCCGGCTAGTATACGAAGAAGGAATACCTGTCATTATAGCCTCAGATGTTCCTCAAGCTCCTAATCTTATTGAGAAGGTAGCTCGAGCTATAAATGCAGAGGTATTCACTCCTGATAAGCCCATTCCAGTTGCTGAAAAACAGGAACTAGCTCGCGAATACTCAAGTGATATTAAAATACGAAATGCTCATGAAAGAGATGCATTGACTGCTGCTGTGTATGCTTTTAGAAGCATACAACCCAAATTACAACAAATCGATAAAAAGATACGAGAGGAGCAGCTAGCAATAGATCGAGGGCACCTCAAAGCTTTGGTAATAAAAGGAATGCCAATGGCCGAGGCAATATCAAATCTGACTCACGAAGAATCAGAAGTCATGGAGGAAATCCCAGAAAAGTCAGATGAAGAAGATGTTCTGTCTCCTGAGAAGTTTTCCATCATTAAAAAGAAGTATGCAGATTTGCAAGATGATTATGAAGTTCTAATGGAGCAGTTAAACGATCTGCGTCGACATGTAGAATATTTACGTTTCAGAGAGAATGAGCTCGAGTATAGTATCAAAATAATGAATCGTGAGAATTACTGGCGTGTGAAACGAGATCGTGAAGTGACAAAGAAGCAAACAGAGATTAGAAATCTAAGATCTGACAATGAAAGAATTCAGCAGAAACTCACCCAACTTCAGAAGCGACTTGATAGATTGATTGGGGTAAAACGATTAGAGATGCGAGGAGATACGCTCGCAATCAAAACAATACCTCATTTCACTCGTGAGAGTATTGAAGAGTATTCCAAGAAAGTAGGTCTAAAGCCTGGTGATGTTATTCTATTCGAAGATGGCTCAGGGGCAGGTCCCCAAACTGCTAATCTTCTAATTGAGAAGGAAATCAGAGCTGTTATCTTTGATACACCTCTATCACATCTATCAGTTGAAACATTAATTGATGCAACAATTCCAGTAATAGACGCAAAAACTGTAGAACTCCAGCGAATCGATGAATTCTCCTTCATCAGCAAGAAGATGTTTGAGAAACAGATGGAATCTTTCATGCGTGAAACAAAAGAAAAAGCAAGAAAGAGAACAGAGGACCATCTGGTAGAAATAGTCGAGGAATATCGAGGGTCAAGGAAATAGGAAAGAACCACAGTCAATTGGATACTCTTATATTGACAAATTCAAAAATCAGTGTGAGGAAACTACAATGCCTGGTTCACACGGTTCACTTACAAAGGCCGGAAAAGTCAGAGAATCTACTCCAAAAGTCCATGGCCGTGAAAGACATACTCCAATTCCTCGTATCCGAAACAAGAGGAATTATGACAAAAGATTTGTTCGCGGACTTCAAGTCGGCGTTAGAAAGTAATTTAGTCTTTCAGAAACTCTTCTTTTGGCCAGTCGAGTCACGATAAGACCGGCCAAAGTCACTCATTTTATCAAGTTGATTCCCAGAAAAGATTGGTCCATCGATGCATACAAGCTCTCCGCAGGGATCTATTCCACAAGTACCACATATACCACAGCCGCATTTCATATATCTCTCCAAGGACGCTTCAAATTTCACATTGTATTGTTTCGCAAGAAGATGAAGTTTGAACATCATTATTTCTGGACCGCATGTATACATTTTATCGAAAGTGCACTCTTTTAGTAACTCTTGGGCAATATCTGTTGCATATCCTTTCTTGCCCATTGAACCATCATCTGTTGTGATGATTAGATGAAAACGATCATCATCGATAATCTCAAAATCGTAGAGAACCAATTCTGTTTCAGTCTTAGCGCCTGCAATTAGGTAAATCTCTTTATTCGCTCTGAGAAAACTTTGAGCAAGAAGTCTAAGGGGTGCGATTCCAATTCCACCTCCAATCAATAATGGATGCTCAGCAGAAATATCAAACTGACTACCAAATGGTCCTCTGACTCCAATCCAGTCCCCCTTATTGAAACTCGAAAGTTCTCGAGTTGCTTCTCCAACGGATTTGACTGTAATTTCTGCTATTGGTGGAGTCCATGATGATACACTCATAGGAATTTCATCAACACCTGGTATCCACACCATCAGAAATTCCCCTGGATGAATCTCGCAATTTAGGTATGATAAATCGAATCCTAATACAACCGTTGAATCATTCTCTCTTCTACTTTCAGTGATACGAACAGAATGAGGCGAACCCATTAGATGGTCGGTTTTCATCACTTGTACCTCCCTGCTAACCCTATCAATTCAGAGGTCGCTGAATATCCCATCGAATCGAGATAGTTCTTGACACCAGTCTTGATTTCGTTGAAGACGCCAAGTCCTCTTAACAAAGCAGTACCAATTTGAATAGCACTAGCACCAGCTAGATGCATCTCAATTGCATCTTCCCATGTAGATATGCCGCCGACACCGATTATGGGAATATCAAGAGCATTGTAAAGATCATAGACACATCGAACCGCTATTGGAAAGATAGCAGGTCCTGATAATCCACCAACCAAGTTACCTAAGACAGGACGTTGTTGATAGATATCAATCTTCATCGCTCTGACTGTATTGATCGCGACAATTGCGCTAGCTCCAGCTTCTTCAGCAGCTTTACCTACTGATATGATATCAGAAGCATTAGGTGTTATCTTCGCATAGACTTCACAATCCACAGTATCTTTCACAGCACTGACATATTTGAAGGTCAAATCAGGACTATGAGATATCTGAGCGATTTCGGCATGGGGACAAGACAAATTCAACTCCATCGCGTCTGGTCTATACTCCCTACCTTTCTCAGCCACATCAACAATCTCTTCTAGACTAGATCCAAAGATGCTAAGCACGACAGGTATATTCGTGCTCTTCAGCAACTTCATCTCGGAAGCAAACTCATCTATTCCTGGATTCGTCAATCCAACGGCATTTAGAAGAGAATCATGAGAAACCGCTATTACTGGTCCTGGATGCCCTTTCCTTGGAACAGGTCCTATGGATTTGGTTACAATTGCATCTGCACCAGCTTGGTAAACCCTTTTCATCACAGAGCCCGAAACCCCTAAGATTCCTGATGCCAACCAATACCCTTCTATTTCCAAGGAATCACCTGATTTGTTTTCTGAACGATAGTCGTAATAAGGTCGACGACACTTCGACAGACTTATCCGATTTATGCGATGTTCAGATGTTAGAGTTGGTCAACAATGGAAATCTTTGGAACATTCACTGCCTTTGGTACTTTTCTTCTAAATGAGCAGAGTCAGATACTTCATGAAGTAATCACTTACCCTAATGTGGATGAATCCGTAGAAAATGTCAGGAATTTGAATAGTGGCATTGTTACTAACCAACTAAGAAAACTGATAGCAAACATCTCTAAGGAAGCAGTTGTTGTCGTATCACATTCAGAACTAAGGGATGCCATAGCAAGTATATCAGAGAATCCAGTAGAACTAAGAAACAACGATTCCATAATCAAATGGTTTCTGAATATTCATGACAATCTATTAGTTGAACGAAAGGTTGTAGATACAACTAAGGATATTGACAGCTTTCGCAGAGAAGTAGGATTAGCACTAGCTCGATTTACAGTCAGTGAGGCAAGTGAAGAAAAGGACTTATCGCTAAAGCATGCGATTGATGGAGTAGAGGAAGTTGATAAATCAATCAACGTGATCGCGATGCGACTACGGGAGTGGTACTCTCTTCATTTCCCAATGCTAAGTGATATCATTGAAGATCATGAGCAGTTTGCAAGTGTGGTTAATGTTTGTGGAGATAGGAAGAACATCACAAAGGATAATCTTGCAAAAACGATGGTCCCTCAAACAATCCAAGAAAGAATACTTGATTCTTCTGACACACTAGGAGCAACAATGTCTTCACCTGATTTAGAAATTATCCAATCATTATCTACTAGTGTATTGAATTTGTACAAACAGAGAAGAGCTCTCGAAGAATATGTATCGGGCGTCATGAAGAAGATAGCTCCAAATGTCACTTCACTTGTAGGACCTTTAGTTGGTGCTAGATTGATAAGCTTGGCTGGTTCTCTCAAAGAATTGGCCAGAAAACCATCAAGCACATTGCAAATTCTTGGAGCTGAAAAGGCGCTCTTTAGAAGTCTTAAGACAGGTGCAGATCCACCAAAACATGGAGTAATCTACCAAGTTTCCGAAATACACTCTGCACCATACTGGCAACGTGGAAAGATAGCACGGGCTTTGTCTGGAAAGCTGTCAATTGCAGCTAGAATCGATGCCTATGCTGAAACTCTGGTCATAACAGATCTAAAAGAACAATTCGAATCTCGACTTGCAGAAATACAACGTCAGAATCCCGAAGCTCCTCCACCTAAACCACCAAAGCCTACAGAAAAACCAGATCGCTCACGAAGGCGAACAAGCTATGGACCTCCCAGAAAGAAAAAGAGAGGAGGAAGTAAAAGATGACCTCTGTCAAGAATCACAAATTTCCTGGTATCTTCCTTGTAGAAGATAATGACCGAACTTCAATCTCTACTCGTTCATTAGTACCACGACAAAGTGTCTATGGTGAGAAGGTTATTCGAGTAGATCAGAATGATTATCGAATATGGTCAACACGGCGGTCAAAACTAGCTGCTGGAATAAAGAATGGCCTACGAGAGATGCCAATTCAACCAGGCTCACGCGTCCTCTATCTAGGTGCATCGTCTGGTACAACAGTCAGTCATGTTTCTGATATTGTCGGCGATCAAGGGGTTGTATATGCCGTAGAATTCTCTCCACAAGTTGCAAGAAAACTCATTTGGCTCTCCGAATCCCGGAGAAATATAGTACCTATTATCAGTGACGCCAGACACCCTTCAAGATATGCATCTCTGATAGGAGGGCCCATTGATATAGTCTACCAAGATGTCGCACAATCCAATCAAGCAAAGATAATCTTAGATAATCTCCGCTCATTTTGTTCGTTTGGTGCATATGGCATCTTGGCAATCAAGGCACGGAGTATTGATTCAACTTCGGATACTGCTGATATATATGAACGCGAAATAGCAGAGCTCGCTTCCAATGGAATGGAGATAATAGACAATGTGAATCTTGAGCCCTTGGAGAAGGACCATCGATTGGTTGTTGTTAGAGTGGCGAGGGAATCCATGTGAATCGATTTATCGAACGCATGCTTGAAAATGATCTAGACACAGCCAATGATCATCTGCCTTCGAAGAAAGCAAGCCTAGCAGAGTTATTACGAGAGGAGAAACCAAGCTATTTGACTCGTAGCGGAGAGAAGTCTCTATTTCTGATTGATGAGGTCAAACGAGTCGCAGAGGAGACCCCGGTTGAATATCACGATTCCTTCATGCTTCCCATAGTTATTCTCCGTAGAATGGATTTAGGAATAGGAATCTATACTATCGCTGGCTCAAAAATTGAATTATTCTTCATCCATCGGAATCTCAATCCAAGTGAATTGAGTTGGAGTCTACTAAAAGGATGGCGTCCAATTGATAGAATCGCAAGACCACAAGTCCAAATAGTCCGGAGAAAGCTTCCCTCAACTACTTGTCTGGGTTTTACAACGTCAACAGGCTTTGATGAAGATCAACGACAACTCTAGTTCACAATTCGTTATCCTGAAAAGGATTTATCTCTTAACAAGAAATGGGATTCAATATGACAAAACCCCGAGGTCATCTAATAGAGCAAGTTGTTTCTTCTCTAGAGGATGCTGGGTTTGACTTGTCTTCCCGGTGTGATGTTCGCCCAAGCTGCTTTGATTTGGTCGCTCGAAAGAGTAACCAACTAATTCTGATCAAATTACTTGCTAATATTGACGCTCTTACAGAAGAAGATGCAATTGCTCTACAAATGGTCGCACACTTCTTCAACGCAACACCTCTAGTAATTGGTATTAAAACACGTCGTGGAGAACTTGACTCAGGGGTTGTCTACAAGCGATACGGTGTTTCCACTATTGCTCCTAAGAGCCTAACAGCAATTATTGAAGAACAACAGATGCCACGCGAATTCATCCAAAGAGGTGGAAGATTTGTCGCTATCGATGGTTCTAAACTCCAAGAGATCAGGCTATCTCAGAATATGACCAAAGAAGAGCTCGCGAATTGCGTCGAGGTTTCAGCTAGGGCAATTCTTGCCTACGAGAAGGATGAAATGGATGTAAGCGCCGATGTTGCATTGCGCTTGGAAAAAGTCCTAGAAACAGATTTGGTAATCCCCATAGATGTTCTACACCATCGTCCAGTATCACCCCCCACACAAAAAGCGAGTGTGGTTCAGGAAATATCAGATATAGAAATTAGAGTCAATGAATTCTTTGCGCGGTTGGGAATGCAGGTTCTTTGGAGTGATAGAGCTCCATTTCACGTAGCCGCAAAGGAAGAAGGCCCACCACTTATTTCTGGAGTAGGTTCTATCAAGAACTGGGGACTCCAGAAACGTATGGAAATAATGAAGAGTGTTTCAGAGGTGACAGAATCTGAAGCAGTCGTTATAGTAGAAGAGGGTTCAGCCGAAGAAACCGTTTCCAGCCTTCCCGTGATTCGGCAGCTTGAACTGGATGAGATTGATAAACCAAGTGAATTGAAGAAAATAATATCTGAAAGGTCTGTTGATTAGATTTCTAGTGTACTTTGAGTTAATTTCTCTTTTAGCACGCGATTAGATACAGACTTCCACGATTTTCGTACAAATATGGGCAATTCAGAATTGTCTGCAAGCAGGTCTTCAAGATACTTGATCGATTTAGGATCTGAAGGATAGCCTGACCCAAAATCACCATATTCTTCATGTAAGCTCGCAATAATTCCATCCCGCGTAACTTTTGCAAGGATTGATGCAGCCCCAACAATAGCATATCTTTCATCAGCTTTGTGTTCAGAACGAATCTCACAACCTCTTTCAAGAAGACCTGAACTTTCACCAACTGCTATTCCAAATCGTTCTGCATTGACATCGGCTGCATCAAGGAAGAGATGCAGTGGAGCGAGTTCTCTTGCAATCAATGCAAATACATCGACCTCAATCTGGTTCAGAGTTACTTTTTCTCCCCTCAATCTGTCTATCTCAGTTGCTGATATCTCTCTAATACTCTCCTTTAGGGCAACTTCTCGAATTGTAATGGCTAGCTGTTCTCTGCGTTTTCTAGACAACGCTTTCGAATCTTTTACTCCTTCTTTTTCCAACTCGATAATAGCATCTTTATCAAGAAGGATTCCACAAATGACCATAGGTCCAAACATAGGTCCTCTGCCTGCTTCATCAACCCCAGCAATTCCCTTGAGACCTATATCCTTAGGAGGCATAACCGTAAGTTGCTTGAGAGCTATTTTACAGTCTCGGAATTAAAACTAAGAATAACGAGTTTGGTAGAATAAGAAGAAAGTGGCAGCTTGGACCCTTGTCACGTGCTCGCGCAACGCACATTTGATCCAACGAGAGAAGTCTTAACTTCCGAGGTCGACCGAGATCGGGTGATCACTTCTCTCTATGGCCGCCATCGAGCTCCGTTTCTTCAGACTTCTGTTTTAAAGCTTGCTCTAGAGTCAATATGCATCTACAAGGATTTCGCTATTTGATTGGTGACCTTATTAGACAGAAACAAAACAACATCGCATGACCACTAAACCACAGCTGCGTCTGGTCAGTCATCCTCCCTCCCGGCCAGAGCACACCCCATTACACGCAGATGCAGATCGTACGCAGCTGTGGGAACTTGTCAGGGATCAAGATATCCATCTAGTTCTACGTGGACCCGCTTTACTAGAACTGGCAAGGAGACGAGACCCTGACCTCCTTTCTTTCTGCGACACGCTTCTTAAATCAGCAAACAAAGAGCAATGGCTTCTTGCTGTGAAAGCAATCTCAACATTTGATACAACAGAATCTCTTGAGCAGCTTGTTATGATATTTGCCACTTCAACAGATCCTGATGACAGAGAATTCATAATCATGTTAGTCGCAAGAACTCTAACAGCTGATTTTGTACGCCCTTTCAGCATAATGGTTCGTGACTTGGCTAAACCAGGAACGATTGATATCTCGGGTTGGACTAGAAGTGCGATTGCTACACTTCAAGACGTTTGTAAACGATACTCGATTGATACACATATTGAAGGAAAATCGATTGATATTGCAAAGGAAATAGACAATCTTGAATCAGCACTTCTTTCAGATGAATAGCTTATCCATACCGTAGCCTATTAATCGATAAGACACAGAATTCATCTTACCATGTCCGGAAAAGATGAGAACTATCTTCTCTATAGAGAAATCATTGAGATGCTGATGAATAGTGACTCTAAACTAACAAAGAACATGGTAAATCAAATCAAGAATAAGATGAGCGCCAAATACAAGAAGTCGAAAACCCCCTCGAACGCAGACATCCTGCAGGCTGCGACCTCAGAAGAAGCTGATATTCTTCGTCCTATTCTATTGAAGCGCCCTGTACGAACAATCTCAGGAGTAGCTGTCGTTGCTGTAATGACAGAACCTCATGCTTGTCCACATGGAAAGTGCGCATATTGCCCTGGAGGTCCGGACTTGGGAGTACCGCAGAGCTATACTGGTCATGAACCTGCTACAATGAGAGGAATTCAAAATGAATTCGATCCATATAGACAGGTGGAAAGTAGACTAAAGCAATTGGAAATCATAGGGCATAGTATCAATAAAGTCGAGTTAATCATAATGGGTGGTGATTGGTGCTCAAAAGAATCTGATTATCGCGAAGACTTTGTTAAGAGATGCTTTGATGCTATGAATCAATCCTTTAGTCCCAGTCTTAGTGAATCAATGAAGAGAAATGAGCTTTCATCTATCCGAAATGTAGGGCTCACTTTTGAAACTCGTCCAGATTGGATAAACATGGAAACTATCAACGATATGCTGCAAATGGGTGCAACAAGAGTTGAGCTTGGTGTTCAAACCCTATCAGATTCTATTCTAGAAAAGGTACAGAGAGGTCATGATGTAGAAACTACAGTTCGAGCCACTAAACTTCTCAAAGACAGTGGCCTCAAGGTATGCTACCATATGATGCCTGGACTTCCAGGCAGTACCCCTGAAGATGATATTGCCAATTTTGCACAACTTTTCTCAGATTCACGATTTCGTCCTGATATGTTGAAAATCTATCCTACTATAGTAGTAAAAAACACGCAACTCTATGAATGGTGGAGAGAGGGAGAATACATTCCGTATACAAATGACCAGATTGTATCGCTTGTTTCACAAGCTGTCAGCAAGATGCCAGAGTATGTTCGTATACAGAGAATGCAACGAGATATCCCATTGCATCAGATAGAGGCTGGCTTGAATCAAGGTAATCTTCGTGAGCTAGTTCATGCCAGAATGAAGGCTGAGCATCTAAGAAATCCCACCATTAGATTCAGGGAAGTTGGACATTTCCAAATGCGATCTAATCAAGAAATCGATATTGAGAATATTGAGCTAGTGCGTCGTACCTACGAAGCTGTAGATGGAACAGAGATCTTTCTATCATTTGAGAATACCGAATTAGACATCATCTTTGGATTCTTGAGATTGCGTTATCCAAGTAGTGATGCATATCGTCCTGAGATAGTCAGAAAACCATGTACAATAATTCGAGAGCTTCGAGTATATGGTCCGGTCGTTGAAATTGGAGAATCAGATGAAAACGCATGGCAGCACCTAGGATTGGGTGAAAGATTACTTGAACACGCAAAGACAATCAGTCTTGACGATTATGATGCAGAACGCATGCTCGTAAATAGTGGTATTGGAGTAAAGCCATACTATCGAAATCTTGGATTCGTAGATGAAGGCCCCTATCTTACAAAGGATATCTAGAATCCATCTATCGATGACACTACAAGCCCTCTCAAGAAATCCTCAAGTTCCCTGTTGAAAAATTCTGGATTCTCAAGATTTGATACATGCCCTGCATTAGGAACTAGCACTTTCTTTGAGTCGGGTATGAGTTTTATCATTCTCTCTGCATGTGTAAATACTGCTTCTCTCTCATTCTCCCCAAGCATCACAAGAGTTGGCGCCCGTATCGTTTCTAGGGGTAATTGTTTGAATCTATATATGACATCTATTATTTTGACTAGCTCTTCATATGACATCTTCAATTGTTCTTTCTTGAGATACTCAACCACTTCTTGATTTATACCTTTGAAGAACTTGAATGACCAGTCAGCATACTTCTCAGGAGTCATTCTCCTCATGGTCCATTTGACTAATCTAGGCGGGTATAATGCCTTCGTAATCTTGTCCGACATAGTCATTGCTGATGAGATTGCAGTATCTGATAGTACGAGACCACGAAGATTGTCACCGTATTGTACAGCATAGGACTGAGCAATCATTCCTCCCAGCGATAGACCACAGAGAACAGGTTCGCTGATATCTAAGGCTCTCATCAGCTCATATAGATCGTCAGTAAACATCTCAAAGGAATAGTCACCTTCTGCGCCTTCACTCTGTTGATGCCCTCTAATATCATATGTAATAGTAGTAAACGTCTTAGAGAAATAATCTACCTGTGGTTTCCACATGTCATGAGATGCCGCGGCACCATGAATGAAGACTATGGGAGGTCCTTGACCATGTATCTCATAGTAGGTTTTGATAGTCCCAGTCTGAATAAGCGGCATGATATACCTTAACAAATGAGAGAAATAAGATTAGTGGAAAATAGATGGCGCCGAGGATGAGATTTGAACTCATGCTTCTGTTAAGAAACTGGTTTTCAAGACCAGCGCCGTAATCCGGGCTTGGCTACCTCGGCTTGTACAATCAATCAGTATAGATTGTTAGTCTGCAAACCATTGGAAATGCCTTTTAAGCTTCTTGTAGTGGTGACGTTCTGACGTGTTAACAATGGTCGAGCATGGCTTTCAGTTTCATGAGCACACTGCAGATATAACGGTTGAATGCTGGGCGCCTTCTTTGGAGCTCGCTTTTGCAGAAGCTGCTCTTGCTACTTTTGAAGTCATAATGGATACTTCTACAGTCGAACCCAAGGAACCAACTTCCATTTCAGTTTCAGGCTTTGATCTAAGCGAGTTACTCGTCGAATGGATTGGCAATATTATCGCATTGATTGATCTTGAATACAGATTCTATTCAAGGTTCGAAGTTCAGAATTTGAAGAAGAACAAAGAAGGCTATGTACTGGATGGTATTGCTTGGGGTGAGGAAATAGACTTGGAGAAACATACAACACGCACAGAGGTCAAAGCCATGACTTATGCAGACCTAAGGATTGATACAGAAGATAATCTTACTAGAATCTGGTTCACATTAGATTTGTGAGGAAGACAACCCATGCCTTTTGAAGTCGCTCTGCCTGACTCATCATTATCTGATTGCTCTGACTTGCGTCAGAAAACCATCAAGACTGGTCTAATTGCTAGAGCACTTGCCGTCTTCAAGGTCGACAAAGTCACACTCTATGAAACAAACTCGAGTAGTAGTAATCTACAAGATTTGAATTTACTTGAGAAACTATTACGCTACATGGACACGCCTCAATATCTTCGGCGTGATGTATTTCCCATGAGTCCTTCGCTAAAGTATGCTGGACTTTTACCACCTCTACGCATACGAAGTCATCCTTTAGAAACTAGAATTGATGAATTGGAAGATGAAACTTTTAGATGGGGAATCCAAAAACGAGCCGGGTATGTTGATATTGGTCTTGACAATCCTGTAGAATATAATAATAGCATTAGAACACGTGTTCCAACTATATTTCGAGTAATCAAATCTGGAAATCAGGTCAAGCTTGAGCCTACTAGCCGCAAGTCTATAAACTACTATTTTGGATTTGATATCGAATCAATACCAAATCTAACTGACTATCTCAAAGAGAATAACTTCAAGACACGTATCGTGTTCTCACGAATGGGTACAGCCTTCTCAAAGATGCAATCTGAGATAGAGTCAGTCCTGAAAACGAGTCATGATATAATAGTGGTATTTGGTGGTCCTCAATCTGGTGTTAGAGATCTTGTCGAAGAAAAAGATGCACTAAAGGAAAACGTCGATTTCTGGATCAATACGATACCCAACCAAGGCACCGAAACGGTTCGTCTGGAAGAAGCCCTCTGGATTTCTTTAGGACAATTCAATATTTCATTTGGCGATTTGATAACAAAAAGGGGTTATTACAAGTAGGTACTCTTGACCATCTCTCCTTCAGTTTACACAGAAGCAGATGGAACTTGTCCATCTGCTTCTGCGAATCCAAAGCAAAGCTACTAGAAGTCCGGAGCCTTCTGTCCCGTCCATCGAGGCATGGACTCTCGTGCAGGCTTGTAGCCATCAAGGACATACCTTCCGAGAATGAGCCGCTGCACTTCACTGGTGCCTTCGTAGATCTGATACAGCTTGGCATCCCTGAAGATCTTCTCAAGAGGATATTGATCAATGTAGCCATAGCCTCCGTGTATCTGAAGTGCCTCACTAGCACACCACATAGCAGCATCAGTAGCATATGCCTTTGCGATACTTGCTGGGATGGTGGCATCAGGAGAGGTATCAGCAGCCCAAGCTGCCTTGAGATAGAGCAATCGTGACGTTTCGACCTTCATATACATCTCTGCTAGCTTGAATTGGATGACCTGAAAGTCCCTGAGTCTGCTCTCAAAGGCTTCTCGTTTGGATGAGTACTCTCTCGCGAGTTCCATAGCTGAACGAGCAAGTCCGGTGGCAAAGGCTGCAATAGCGGGTCGAGTCAAAGCAAAGGTCTTCATAGCGATCTTGAAACCTTCTCCTTCTGTACCAAGGAGGTTCTCAGCAGGAACTCTTGCATCCCTGAACATGATGGAGGCTGTCGCAGAGGCACGGTGTCCCATCTTCTCGACAGGTCGACCTATCTTGACTCCCGGAGTATCTGCATCTACGATGAAGGCACAGAGCGCTTTGTGCCGCTTACCGGGATCCATGCTTGCAAAGACTGTATAGTAATCTGCATAGGGGGCATTTGTAATCCAGAACTTAGAGCCATTCAGGATATACTCATCCCCATCCTTTGTCGCAGTGGTCTTGATTCCTGCGACGTCACTCCCCATTCCAGGCTCTGAGCAAGCGAATGAGACTAGCTTTGGTTCTTTAGTCAAAGGTCTGAGGTACTTCTCCTTCTGCTCATGAGAGCCTGCGATCATCACTGGCTCTGGACCAAGCTGATTGGCAAAGATACTAGTGGTCATACCTGCACACCCAGCAGCGAACTCCTCTACAACGATGCACGCATCGACGAGACCAAGCTCTGGTCCTCCGTACGCTTTGGGGATGGCCAAATTCATGAGACCTGCTTCCCACGCTTTCTTTATGATGGGCATGGGGAACTCCCCAGTCTTGTCATAATAGGATGCATAGGGCAGAATATATTCTTGCGCAAAGGCTCGCGCTTTGTTCTGCAGCTCGAGCTGTCTATCTGTATATGAGAAATCTACCATAATCACTTCACCCGCAAACAAGTTCCAATACAGGGGACTAGATACCTAACTATAAGTTCCTTTTGAAAGCCCCCAAATTGTATGGTCATTGTATCGGCTTCTAGTTCTTTGCAGTGATCTGTCGGATGACCTCAGGTAGACTCCATTTCAGGTCAAGCTCGAGCGCTCCTTCCTCAGGCCCAGGACATCGTCGGACACAGGTTCGACAGCCCACACAGAGCCAGAGGTCTACTTCGATTGACCCAAAACCTGGTCTCTCACTATCTAAGGCAATCTTTGCAACAGGTTTGGCTGTCGCAAGATTCCTGACAGTTCTGTAGAATGCAGACTTGTTGACAGGCAGTAGGTCAAGCGCCTCATCGGAGAACTCGAAGAACTGAGGAATATCAATGGAGGGTCTTAGCTCAATCGCATGTTCTGGACAGGCAATCTCACACGATTTACACCCCAAGCATTTCGAATGGTCCCACTCAATGGTCCCAAATCCTAGCAAAGGTGCATACCCCATCATTCCTCTATACTCTTCAATTACAGTTGGGACATCTACATCCATCAAATCGTCTATTGTGACCTTTGGACGTGTACTTGGAATTCTGGCTCGAGTACGGTAGCCCATAGCCACTGCAGACTTGATCTTCTCCTCTATTTTTGTCACTGTGTCCTTGGCTATTGGCGCCCCCTCAACCTCAATCTTCTCCATCTTATCACGTGCCTTTGAGAAGACGTCTAAGGAGTTCGTCAATCTTCCAATAGTGCCTGGCTGTAGATCGGCCATGATACCTGTAAGTTCTTTCTTTGCCTGCGCAATCTGCAAAGCAAGTGAGCTAACAGTCTGCACAGCGATCTCAGCCTCATTGAGGGTTCTTGGAACATCGTAGAGTATGTAGCCATGTGATTCGCCAGCTATGGTGAGAAGTTCATCACGCTTCATCCTGAGCAGATGTTGCAGTATCCTATCTTGTGGAATATCTGTCTTCTCAGCCAAATCCTTGGCGGTCATCGCACCAAGCTCTCGAATCAAGATGAGTAATGTCCCTCGTTCAAGCTCATTATTGAGATAGGAGTCCATTATACCCTTGTAGACCTCTTCGTCTAACTTCTCTCCATAGACATTGACTCCTGAAACCAGATAGGGACCCTTCTCCAAGGTAATCTTTAGCCTGAATCTGGCAAAGGCTTCCAATCCTGCAGAGATTAACAAACGAAGCTCATCAGAGTCCTCACTCGCTTGAGAGCCAATCGCCGCCTCAGCAGCTTTCTCACCAATCTCATTAAGCACCTTCATAGGACCTGCTATTGCAGTTTCATCATATTCACCAAGAATTTGAAGACGATTGTACGCAGCATCCAAGTTCTTCAGAGAGCTCTCAACAGCATTCCTTGAATTGCCTTCTAGTGTCTTCAATACTCCGCGGAGCTGTTGTATCACACGCTTGAGAACCAACGTGCTATCAGGAGCTTTTCCAATCACTCTCGCAAAGACTGGAGCATCACCATCGAGGCCTACCATCTCAACATCTCCGCGGCTAATCATACTGACTATCGCACCTTGGATGTCCTGCGGTGAGAAACCTGTTAGGTCCGCCATCTGAATCGCAGTCTTTGATCCCATCTTGTTCAATACGAACATGATTATTCCGCGTTGCAGTTCTACGACCATATTTCCCTTTACCAGTGAACTATAGCGTACGTCATCTACTCTGTCCTCTCGCTTCGCTCGTTTCAATTGTGCAGCAACACGCAGGAATGGACCGTATCTTGTCTTCGTACCGAGCTTCTGAAGCTTGTCCAATTGCTCATCGGCATCCGAGGACACATCTGAAACTATCTCTTTGAAGGAATCAGTTAGTGAATCAAGCTCTTCCATAGCCTTTTCCTGTTCTGTCTTCGAGGTTTCTTCAAAGGCGGTGATTACAGTTAGTATATCTGAGGTGACTGTCGGTAGATTCTCAACTATACTATCAATACTCACCGAAGATGTTTCAGCCACTTCTCTCTTAGTGGCCATTGAATCAAGAGATGCTTGAAGGGAATCTCTCAGCTTCGTAAGCGCTTGAGATTCCATATCCTCAAGTGCACTATCAAGATTAGAGATAGACTCGGTAAGGACTCCCTTGTCGGATATCAGCTTTGGTAGATTGACTTTCATAGATATATCATAGAATCCTTGGAAGTATACCTCAGGAAATTCGAGGATATCTGAAACAAGCGGCTCGATCTCGCTCTTTAGGCTCGCAATCTCCTCATTGACCCTGCTTAGTGGAATAGCAGCTTCTTCTTTGAGTCCACCAAGGACAAGAATCATGTCCATCATTCTTTGTCTTTTTGGAGCTATCTCCTTAACGACTGCTCTCTTACTCACTTGCTCACCTCCGCCCATTTACCAGCAGTGCCTTCATGCACTGGTGTTGGTCCAAGCTCCCGTGCTCGCTTTGTCATCTCTTTGATAGCATTGGTGAATCTCTGAGGTTCAGCACTATACATTCTAAACATATCTACCCGTTCGCCTTTCCATCCTATTGCCCTCAGGATATCCTTAGCTACATCCACCTGAACTTGAGCAATTTCATTTCCAGTCCCACCTACATGGCAGCGATTGGTTTCGCAGGCTGCAATCATGACCGTACTTGCTCCGCTCTCAAGTGCCTTGAGAATGTCTATGATACTAACGCGTCCAGCACAGGGAACCGGAATCAATCGAGTGCTAGAAGAATACTCCATCCTTCTAGTTCCAACGATATCTATGGTAGACACAGCACACTCTTCACAATAGAAGCAGAGTGAGATTGGATCTTCTGGGCCTGCACCATTCAACGTCGCTTCAATCTGGGCCCAAAGCTGATCATTGCTGATGAAATTAAGCTGTGTCGCACCTGAAGGACAAAGACTTTGACAGACTCCACACGCATGACAGTTGAGAGTGTCAATTGCCGCTTTAAAGATGAATTTCTGGTCTTCATCAAGCTCCTCTGCCTCGGTCTGTTCAATCATCAATGGAACTCCGCGTGGACATTGTTGGGCACATAGACTACAGCCAACGCAATCATCAACATTCAAAACAGCACCACGTGCAAGAGATTCAATCTTCCCCCCTTGCAGCTCATTGTGAAGCATCAAAGAAGCAGCTTGAGCATCAGTGACCGATTCAAAGACAAATTGAGGTCGTGTGACAGCACCTACAGCGAAAACTCCTCTTCTTCTAGTTTCATTTCTACGAAGTTTGCCATAAAGTTCCTTGATATGACCATCATCTTCAAGGACATAACCAAGGGTTTCAGACATCTCTGCAAGTCCATCTGAGGGCAAGACAGCTGTTGATAGTACAAATAGGTCCGTAGGAATCTCAAAGTACTGGTCCAAAAGTGAGTCGTATATCTTCACATAGGTCTGTCCTTCCTTTTCCCAGACCATACTAATGCGTCCGCGAATGAAATCTACTCCCATATCTCTTGACTTCTTATAGATCATCTCGTTCTCAAATGGAACTCTAATATCCATGTAGACAACTCGTACATGTGCGTCAGGTATCTGTTCTTTGACCTCTATAGCATTATCAATGGCAAATGTACAGCAGAGCTTGCTACAATCTCGCTTGTAGTCCTCTGATCTACTTCCCACGCATTGAACCATGACCACTTCTTTGATGTCCTCACCATTCGACGGTTTCTTGATATCTCCTGATGTAAGCATCTGAGAAAGTTCGTATTGAGTGACAACATCAGGATTCTTGCCATATCGATATTCTTCCATTTGAACAGGCTTGAATTCCTTAAAACCTGTGGCCATTACCACTGCGGATGTAGGCAATGAGGCATCTTCCCCATTCGTCATATAATGGACCGTAAAATTACCCATTTCCCCTTCGAAGAACTTCACCCGAGTATTCAGCATCACAGTGATATTCTTATCACTCTCTACAGCTTCAAGTCGCCCCTTCAGAATCTCACTTCCTGCTTTTCCTGTAGGGGCAACGATAGGCAGATTCAGTACATGCCCACCAAGTTTGTCAGTTAATTCAATGAGAGTGACTTCATATCCAAGGTTGCTTAAACTAATTGAAGTTTCTAATCCTGCTATTCCGCCACCAATCACAGTGACGTGGTTTTTGACATCTTTTCGTTCAATCTGCAAAAGCTGTGAGCTACTCGATGCAGCAACACAACCCCCAATCATATTTAGTGACTTCTTAGTAGCCGCCGCCATATCACTATGTACCCAAGCCGAGTGTTCCCGAATATTCACATAACGAATCTTTGATGGATCTACATTCTTACTTCTCAAATAAGCATCGATTCTTGGCTGTATCTTCTGATTAGTACAGGCGGCAATAACAAGATGGCCATCATTCTTGTTTACCAAATCAACAATGGCATCAAGCCCATCTGGTTGACAACATGTATCATGGACAACTACAGATGAAACAAGCTCATTCTTTTCAAGATTCGATGACAGGAGGTCATAGTCCAGTCCAAGTTGCTTACCACAAGTACATAGAATTACAGATGATTTTACACTGTCTGTCATCCAATCACTTCCTCCTCTGAAGAATCTTTGACACCACAGCTCTAGCTTGTGTGACACTTTCCGGAACTTCTGCAGGCCCTAATGCAGTACCACAGGCATAGACATGCTCTCCAACAACAATCTCTTCCTCTGATGAGAGATCCTCTGGTGCAATGAAGCCACTTGCATTCTTCAATCCTAATGCATTGATGATAACATCTCCACCCTCTGGTGGTTCTAATGCAGACGATAACACAAACAAGTCAATATTGAATCTCAAATACTTGTCAAGTAATGAGTCGTATACCACAACATCAAGTGTATTCTCGTCATGAGGCTCTACTCGAGTTATGCGGCCTCGAATGAAATTGACCCCGTTCTCTCTCGCATCTCTATAATATCGCTCGTGTCTGTCATAAGTACGGATGTCCATGTATACCACACTGACATTCACATTATCCCGTTCTTGAGCAAGGATGTTCGCATGTTTCAGTGCGAAGATACAACAAATCTTGGAGCAATAGGGATAGTAATTCTCATCTCTGCTACCCACGCATTGAACCATCATTACCTGCTTGGCAGGACTCCCATCAGATGGACGAATGAGGACCCCATCTGATTTTCCATTGGGATCAATGATTTGTGCCAGTTCTAGTTGTGTAATGATGTTTGGATGTTTTCCATATCCATACTCATCTATAGAAGTAGGACGCATCTCATGGTAGCCAGTTGCAACGATGATATCAGAAACCCTGACAATTTCTTCAGTAGACTGAGCACCTAGGTCTATTGCTTTGGTCGGGCATTCTTCCTCAGCTGCTTTTGCACCTTCATCACTTTTCTCTGAATCATAAGTTACTGCTTGAGGCTGACATTGTGGAGAGATAAGTGAGAACGCTGATGATTTTTCTATACACAATCCACACATTATACACTTCTTGCTATCCACATATTGTGGACCAATCTTAATAGTAACATCAAATTCTCCTGGTTTTCCTGACATCTCTGTGACGTGTGAATTAATCTTCAAATCTATATTTGGCTGGTCTATCAATGCACTTCGATAGAAGCACTTTCTAATTCCGGGTCGCCAACGATTACCTTCGAAACAATAGAAGCAATCGTCCGTCGGGAATGCCTTGTAGAGATCCAGTGCATTTCCTCCAACTGTTGGCAGTCTTTCTACAACTATGACCTTGACCCCTGAATCAGCCAGCTCCACTGCTGCAGTAAGTCCAGCGACTCCTGCACCTATGATAAGGACCGAATCAGACACTACTCAATCACCTCATCCTGTCAAATGGTCCAAAATCGGATCTGCTGCAACACGATTCATAGAGAGTCCTACTGTATCCTCATCAAGCCCCATGGCCAGACCAAGAATCTGTGGATATAGGAGAACAGGAAGATTGTATTCTTCCCCATAGGAGTCTTTCAGTCCTAGTTGTTGTAAGTCAAGTTGATTTCCACATGCTGGACAGACAACTGTCACAAACTCTGCTCCAGATTCTTTCATTGACTTGAGCTTATCACGTGCCAATCTAATCGCAATCGCTTCATTTACAGGCAGTACTGTCGCACCGCAACATTGTTTCCATAAAGGATAGTCTATTGGGGTTGCCCCTGTGACCCTTACTAGTTCTTGTAGAATCTCTGGAGTAAACTCAGTCACATCTTGAGGTCTGAGAACATGGCAACCATAGTGGATTGCTATACCAACCCCATCCAATGGCCTGGTAATCTTCTTTCGAATCTCCTCTATTCCGATATCCGTATAAAGTGCCTCAACGAAATGTCGTGGTTTTGATATACCCTTAAACTCCAACCCTTCTTTCTTTAGTACATCATTGACTTTCTTCAGATAATCCTCATCATGCTTTAGGAAATGATATGCATCCTTCAATGATGCAAAACAACCATTGCATGGAGTTACGATATCATGTCCATTTCTCTCTGCAATAGCCAGAGTCCTTGCGTTAACGGTGAGCCACCCAAAATGATCTATGGCTCGTAGATTTGGACTACCACAACAAGCCACTCCTTCTAAGTACTCAAGCTCCATGCCGAAGGCTTCTGCTACTTTCATCATAGCTGCTTCGTAGTTTGGATAGTTTGCAGGTACACTGCATCCCATATAGAGATTGTATGCTGGCATCTATTTTTCGCCTCCAACAATTCGCCCAGTTCGGGTTTCCTTTATGATGGACTTAATTGCATCAGCATCGAGTCCTGGTACTGCAGGTTCGAGTCCCATATCCTCTCTTTCCCAATCAGCTGTGACTTCATAGAGCTGACCTTTTGCTATCAACTCCTTTGCAAGATTCACGATATTATCTGGTATTTTTCCTTCTTCAGCAGCTAGATTCTTGCAGTCGAAGAAGATGTCAGTAACTCGTACTTTCTGAGGGCATCTTTCTTGACATTGAAAGCATGTCAAGCATAGCCAAATCTCCTCTGAAGAAAGCACTTCTTCACGCATGCCGAGTATTATCATTCGGATAAGCTGATGTGGTTTGTATTTCCACACATTGGCTATTGGACAAGCAGCTGTACATGTCGAGCATGCAAAGCAAGCATTCAATTCGCCACCATCTGGCATACTCTTAATCTCATCACGGAACCCAGAATCGAGTTTTGACATATCAATGGGATCAACCAGAACTGCCGGCGGTCCGGCTTTTTCATCTATTTCGGTCATGACCAATTACCACCAATTTTTTGGTGAAAGGGCTGGATGATTGAGCAAAAATGCATCCCATATTAAAAGTTTGCAGAATCAGACTTCTTCAAGTCCTCGGCTATTTACCAATAGGAGAATTCCCAAAATCCCTAAAATTACCAAGGTTTCATAGAGGATAATGCTTACAATCCCTTCACCAGATAATGGATAGATAAAGCCGCCAGTAATTCCTAATGAAATAGCAACTATCCCTATGATAATCAAGATGTACTGTCGACTTGAGAACATACTTTCCCTTTTGAGGCACTACCACTTAGAGCTTTCTGTTTTGCTTCATTTCTCTCCAATTTGATTCAGTAATGCATCAAGATCTCTAATTAGCTGTGCACTTGAAGCAGAAGTCCTCTTTCTTATCTGACCAACTAGATTGAGGACATATCCTTGAAGTTCCTTCGGAGACCCCTGAAGAGCTGATAGTGTTTGTTGCTCTCCATTGACTAGACGGAATATACTTGTCATAGCAATAACCAATTTCTCAAAAGATTCATCGATTGATAGTTGTTCAGATTGTATTGACTCCGATATCTTATTGAGCTGGGTTTTGATGGATTCTATATCCATCTAGTCACCACCATTGCTTTTTGTTGGCATAACCCTCTCAGCAGTTCCATCGTTAAGCCAAATCTTTGCATTAGCCGTCGGAATTGTTGCTATGTCTTCCTTTGCGAAGGGTCCATATACGATCTCATCAAGACCCATGACCGCATCGTTAACTGGACGTAAGAATCTGACCATCACGTATTCCATGGTCCCATCATCAGTGGATAGTTCCTGCTTTACTTTTTCATCGGTTTTCTTTGCTTTGGTCTTGGTAATCGTAGGAGATGGCTTACCTGTTAGCACCTCTTTTATGAAATCTCTATGGCTTTCTGCTCCTCGAAGTAGTCTATTGTAGAACTCCTCTTCTGCAAGAGTCATTCTACCTGTTATTTTCTCATCAGTAAAGACACTTCTCAGAATCTTGTTTCTCCTAATCATGAGTAGGTCCTTTATCATGAATTCGACATTAACTCCTTCATTTTGCAAGAGTTCAACCTGAAGTGTATCATCAGATGGCGTTTCTGCAAGGCTTTGTCGAAGATTCGACAAATATGCTATCATTTTGCTTAACTTAAGATCTTCAAGACTGTTGAGTTTCTTGCTACTCTTCTCTTCTTGCCATAGCGCTTGAATCTCATCATAACCAATTTCACTCAAGATATGCCATCCCCTTGCAAAGTAGAAATACTGCCACCGATGTCGGCAATTCCTCTATCGAGCCATTGAATGGTCCATAAAAGTTTCCCCCAATTCGTATTTCAGGAACAGTTATGGCCCTGTCTGGAATTGAGACCTTCAGAGTCCCATCCTTGAAAGCAATTGACTCCGTTAGAGGGTCAAAATCCGTAAGCTCATCACGTGTCAGCTGAGAAACAATGAACCCTGTCTTTCCATTCAAGCTTCCGATAAGTCTGATAACTCGATGAATATCGGTGGTCACGGGTTGGTCAATCTCAGCACTATAAAGCTCTGTTGATTTGTTCGCAATCTCCTGCCAATACTTTGGTCCTACTTTCTTTACTTTCGCACTTAGAATTGGCGGATTCTTTTGTAGTCCATCTATAGCATCTTCTCTATACATCTTCAAGCTCTTTGCCCATGTTTCATTTCCCGAATACGTATCTATCGAATCGATGAATTCTATCATGGCATCCGCGATCTTTCTAGCGATAGATGGCAGCTGCCAATTCCTGAGTTCCCCCGTTGGCTTTATTCTGAGATATCCATCTGCAGTGATAGTGCTATTCAATCCTAATCCAGTGATATAGTGTGCAAGTTCCATTCGACCGTTCGAATCTAGACTGAAAACAATAGGATCCTGCACTCGCACATGATATCCTCTATGTCCACTATAGTTAATCTGAATCTTATCAGGGTCTATCCCGAAATCCTTGACTAAGAACTTGTCAAACAACTTGATCGTGTTACTCTTTGCTGCAGATAGACATTCATCACATATCCATTTCAGAGCCCGAAACGCGGTTCCACTACACTCAGGACAATTATCCGGATGCGCGCCATTACCTGTAATACCACAATCGTGATTACTGCATTGCCACACATCATGTTTAGATGCACATGGCGAATCCAGATGGTCTGCATCAATATCAAAGACCAATTCTGCCCCTTGCCACTCCTTTTCGACCATTGATCTCGCGACAGGGACACTATAGAAGGCGGCTGAATGATACACACTATGCGGAACTGTCTTCACAAGATCATTCAGAAGATTATCACGAGTTCGATATCCTATATGTCGTGACCAACGCGTAGTCTGGAGTCCAGGTGTGCCACAATTTGGACAGATTTGTAAGTTCGTAAAAGAACGTCCGCTTCTTCCACATCCTACCCATACTTCCTTTCCATCTTCTCTCTCTTCCATACGTTTCTTACAAACCCAGCTATAATCCCAATTCTCTATCCCGAACTCTCTATTTTGAACTCTCTCTGGGATATCTATGGTATCGTGTTTTGTCCTATAATAGTCCTGAAACATCAATTGGACCATTTTCTTCGTTCGTACGCTTTTATCTGGGGCCATATTCTGCCCTCGATGGACTAAGTCTTTTCAATAATAGGGGCTAATACAAAACTGATTCGCCCACTTTCAGCTATCCCAAAGTCGATAGCGATAGGTTTGTTCCCATCAAATTGAAGGACCACACTATCTGCAGCCATCGCTTTTACAATCTCTGAAAGATAGCTTAGAGAATATCTAGCTCTAACATCATTATCTACTTTGAGATCGAACAGAGCCGATTCGTCATCACCTTTCTTCAAAGACACTTCAGCTTCTCCGGTATCACCTTCACCTAGAAACACAACAGAGTCTGAATCTGCTTTGATTGTCAGATAGTTCGATACAACACCTATATCTTTCACAGCCTGCTTGAAGGAATCTGCAAACATCTCTGCTCTCGCTGCAAATTGCAACCCTGGTTTCTTGCTTCTCTCATCAGGAGGTGTTAGTAGCTGCAGACTGAACTTCCTTGCTGCTTGTCCAAGCATCTTAATCTCGAAACGATCAAAGCGATCAGATTTCTGGTCGGTCTTAACTAGATCGAATTCGAGTCTATCATCACCCGCCATTCTCTTACTCACCTTGACAAGCTCATCTATTCCGAGGCATACATCAAACTCCCCTTCACAAACGTATTCCTGAAACACTCCCGCTGGGAGGTTCAAGCTAATCATTGCTGCTTTTGACGAATCAAGTTGATTCAAGACGATTCCACTCTTTGATATCACGAAATGTGCATCAGTCAATAGTGTGGCGAGAGCATCAACGATTTGTTTCCAAGTCTTCGTGCTGTCAAGGGTTGCATGAAACATTATTCTTCCTCCAATCTACATTCTCATCTTACAAATGCTTGATTAATTCTTTCCTGTAATGCTAGAGACTCCTTGTAAGCTTTTATGTCCAGCTTATTGATGTTATGATATGAGGATACTATGAACCTCAGCTCCTTTCCATCAGGACCTGTAGTCATTTTCACATCCCCTATTAACATATACTTCTCAGCTATAGCGAGCTGTCCTTCAACATCAATTCTGATAGAGCCCTGTTTTCCAGGTACATCCATGACATCCTGTACCAACGCCACGCCCTCCTTAGCCTCGACAACGATGCATATTATCCTAACAGGTCCTTCTGTTTCAGCCGTGAGCTCTTTGACTCTCTTTAGACTGGCATGTCTTCGTCTTCTTGTTTTAGACTCTTCTAAAGCCAATCAGATTCACACTCATACTTCCTTAGAGTACAACTGGATAATAAGTACACCCACGAATATCACCAATCAAAAGGAAGTGTGATTATCCACCATAGTTTCTCCAAGTATGTTTACAATCAGGATTTGTACATCTATAGAATTCTGTTGCTCCTTCATCTCCACGACGCGTTTGGACAGTCCAATAATATGCTTCGTTGTGTCCACATTTCGGACAGGATGCAGCTGTTTTTGGCATAGGAATCGACTCATCGTCAACTACTACAATCTTATCACGCGGAGTTCTCTCGACTTTCTGTGAAACTGTAAGGCTACTATCTCCATCCATGACATGTCCACAGCTTCTACATTTCAGCTTTGCAGAGCCATCCTCATCTTTGAAGGGCATCATCATAGCGCCACACTCATCACAGAACTTCATTTTCTATGTCCCTCGTATTCTTTCTCAACGGAACCTGAGTCAATTAAAGCCTTACTAAATAATCACATTACTTACTACATTACTTCGGTAGGCGATCTGAGATCTCTTCAAGAAGCAATCTGAATGCCTCCGAGGCTATCTCTGCTTCCTGTTTCCTATTTGTAGTTCTATCAATATTCAAATGCTCTACGAGAAATTCGATGACCCATTTCGGATCAATTCTGTTTGTCATCCACAACCAAGCGATTATTGCCTCGTAAGCATCTGCAGCACGACCTGCATCAGTCCTTCTACCTATATGTTGGTATATAGAAGTCGCTCTAATTGCCTTGGCAAGAATCTTATCTCGTACCTTCTCTCCTGACATAGAATCAAGAACAACAGATTTTGCCAAAGAATAGAAGAAGTTGACAAGGTTATCTCCAATCTGTGCGAGACCCTTGTCGTTTAGTATAGATTCGACCGAGTCATGGTGGGCAAGTAGATTGTCCCACAATACTCTCACCATTCCTACTGCAATGTATGGACTCTAATCCACACTATGATCAGATGCTGTTTGCGCGAACTTCTTGCGAAACTCTTCAGTTCTTGCAAGCATTTTTTCGAGTGCTTCTCTCATAACCACATTTGCTTGACGTCTACTTGTTCTCAGTGTAAAAACTGGATTCGCAAGAAGTGGATGATCGATATTGTATCCTGCAAATTCAACTGCTGGTTCCTCTAGTAGGGTCTTTCTCAGTAGATTGGGGAAAGAGTGCCCTTCGCCACCAATTTCTAGCTTTAGTTCGTATCTGCTATGTTCAATTACCTTTGGTTCCATGACTATCTTCTCCTTCTGTCATCATGTCTTCTATCATTACGTCTGTCACTATAGCGACGGTCACCACCACTACGTCCTCCACGATCAGAGTATTGGCGGTCGCCACCACGTCTATCATCAAATCTGCGGTCACCACCGCGTCTATCATCAAATCTGCGGTCACCACCACGTCTATCATCAAATCTTCGCATTGGTCTGCGTCTTGGTGCGAGATCCTGTCGCGTTTCCAATCCAAACAGAACTCCATAGTCCTTTGCTACTTCGCGAGTTTCGCGATTCTCGCATCTTAGACATATCAAGTTGTTGTATGTTGTCAGGGTGAGTTTATTGCCGCATTTGGAGCAGCTGCCTACAAGGACTCCTAAATCTGGGCCCACTAATGAAAGATGAACTGGTATCTCATGAGTATTCAAAGCCACTCCTCGAATGATATCACCAGGTTTTATGGCATCTTGCATGCTTTTGATATATCGCCTTGTCACATTGCTTATGTGAATCTCTCCTAGGATTCCGCTAAGGACATCTACACCATTTCTTTTCACTAGATTGACCTCAGCTCTTTGGTCATACGCTACAACCACTTCGCCTACCATTATATCACCTTTGACAGGTAGAACGAGTTTACTTCCATCCTTACCGGTTCTTACACTAATACTACGATCTTTCAGGTTCATTTCCACTGATCCGGCAGTCGCAGAATAAACAACGCCCTCTTTCTCATACGTTCCGAAACCAGGCATCAACTCCTCTATCACACATAATTGCTCGCCTGGAACTACAGTATCGCCACTTTTTACATCCGCCACTCTATTCACTCTCATTTACGGTTATACGATACAAATCAACATTAACTAGATGTTTGCTTTTCCTATGAAATTTGTAGATCTTTGGGATTGGAAATTGGAACGTTTCTATTTGGGATATTGACCCTCCCAATCTTCCAATCGCATCGCTCAGGAATTTCCTGTTCGTTTCACCCGCTAAATGTATACTATATACCACTTTGGCAATCGATATTGCCACTCTAAGGAATTCCAAGTCAGCACCGCGTTTCTTAGTCCCAAATGGAGGATTACTCACAACAGTGTCTATTGGGTTCCTAAGCGCTAGAGAGTTAACATCTCCTAGTACTAGGTTAACTTTAGCCGTTTCGAACAACAAAGAATTTCTTCGAGCCGCCTTTAAGGCTTTGCTATGTAGGTCAATTCCAATCACTTGCCCTGCACCTAATAGAGCTGCTCCAATCGTGAAAACGCCATCACCACACCCCAAATCGCATATGATTTTGTTCTCTATATCATCATGTTCCATATGTGCTGCATAGAGAATAGTCGCTGCAATATTCGCTGGTGTGGGATAGCTCTCTAGAGAAACCTCATGCTCGGTGATTCTTTCCATTTCCTGCAAAGCAATCTCTAGGTCTCGGAGCTTCACGATAATCATATTGGTCTTTTCGTAATGCATTGATGAACTCTCCGAAAGCGACACATCTTTAGTAATACGTACCTTTATCTGAGAATCAACCTCCAGTGGAAACACAGGTTCCATTTATTTCCAGTGGAACCATGGAGTTGGTACGATCAGTTGGCGAAAGAACCTCCAAAACTGGACAAGCTATTTGACAAATTTCTTGATGGACAAGCGATTTTTAGAGATCGTGACGCTCTAAGACCAACCTACATTCCAGATGATTTGCCGTTTCGCGATGAGCAGATGAGTAGAATCGGGTCCATCTTAGGTCCTGCGCTTCGAGGAGCTCCACCTTCAAATATTCTATGCTATGGTAAAACGGGTACAGGAAAGACAGTCGTAGCAAAATATGTACTAGACTTACTCATCTCTAAAGCAAAGCAGAGCGAGATAAAGGCTCCAATAAGAGCTCATGTCAATTGTCGAATTGTTGGGACTAACTATAGAGTATTGCGCCAACTATGTGATGATATCAATGCAACTATGCCAGATGGTTCATCCATTCCATTCACTGGATTGCCAACGGATGAGATTCGAAATATATTGATGCAGAAATTGGATGAGAAACCTACTATCTTCGTCGTCGTCCTAGATGAGGTAGATAGCTTGGTAAAGAGAGACATCAACCAAGGCAATGACATCCTATACGGACTTACACGTATGAATAGCGACCTAGAGAATAGCCGAATATCCATTATTGGTATCAGTAATGACCTGAAATTCAAAGAAGTCCTAGACCCAAGAGTACTTTCCACCCTTGGAGAAGAAGAGGTAATATTTCCTCCCTATAACGCTGTAGAGCTTCGAGGTATTCTAGAACAGAGAGTCGAGCTTGCATTCAACAAGGAGGCTATTGTCGATGAAGGAGTGATCAATCTTGTTGGTGCACTCGCTGCACAGGAACATGGAGATGCAAGAAGAGCTCTTGACCTTCTAAGAACTGCTGGAGAATTGGCTGAAAGAAAAGGCGACAATCAAGTAACACAGGAACATGTTAGAGAAGCTCAGAAATTCATTGAACGTGATACCATAACTGAAACAGTGAAGACACTGCCGATGCAATCGAAAGCAGTACTTCTTGCAGTCTACGCTCTTTCAAATACTGGGAAACGTGACATCTTCACTGGTGAGTGTTTCAATGCGTATGCTGAAATCGCAGAGAAGATGTCTATAGACACTCTTACCCAAAGGCGAGTGGGTGATCTAATTAGTGAATTAGATATGTTAGGTCTAATCAATACAACTGTTGTTTCAAAGGGTCGGTATGGTCGAACCAAGAAGATACGACTTGCAATAAGCAAAACTCACATCGCTACTATTCTTGATGAAGATGTCCGACTATCTAAGATATCAAAAGAACTTGGTGGATAGACGACCTCAAGCTGTCCCGTTAGCACCGTTCAAAGTTGACATATCAAAGAAGAATCTGACATCAGGCTGTCCTGTCCTAAGATTGACAAGAGTCACAATACCTGGTGTAGGTATAATTCCCTGTTTTCGCATGAAGTCAGTTTGATTCTGAAAAGTTCCTGAATTGATGATTTGCACACCCCTATAGTTATCTACGGCATTATGATGTGCATGTCCAAAGTGGACAATGTCGGGAGGTGTATCTATTACGAGCCAATCCCTGTGCAGAGGCGCAAGTTCAGTCTTACCTCCGTATACTGGTGCTAAATGTCGCTTTTTTAGCAGCTCTATCATTCCAGTAGATGGTGCTACATACGAAGCCCCCGGAGTGTTCACTACCAAATCGTCCATCGAATCTCCATGAGTTAGCAGAATATCTACTCCTTCTACTTGGATGTGAGCAGGATCTCCCAGAAGCATCATTCGATTGCCTAGTTTATAGAGGGGCTCTGCAAACTTTTCAGGAATCGGAGGCTTGGGAAGTGCTTGTCTAGACGCATCGTGATTGCCAGGTATCGAGATAATTGTCACATTCTTGTTTATGCGTCGAAGTTTCTTTGCTATCAGATCATATTGTTGAACAATATCTGGGATTCGTAGGTTCTGTTCCTGATTCGGATATACCCCAATTCCGTCAACAAGATCCCCTGCAATGAACAAGTACTCTATGCGCTTGACAAGATCCTTATCCGAACTATCGACATCTTTCCCATTGAGCCAATCAACGAACGAATCAAACTCATCTTCTAAGAACTCCTCACTTCCCGCATGTATATCTGAGATGAAAGCGGCATAGACATCCCTTTTGGCACGTCCTATTGGTCTTGCAGTTGGAATATCTGGGAATATGACATCATTTGCAATCAGTCGGCCATCTTGGTCAATATATCCTGAAATACAAAGTGTTTCATCAAGGAGAATGGAATTTCCCTTTTCAAAGAGCTGAGCCCCTTCCAATCCCTCGCGCCCTGCTGGAATGATGCAGATAATAGAATCCTGATTATCCTCTAGTTCAATGATTATGTTACGTGATCGAGAAACGCTCTTGTTGGAAACAATCCCTATTACTGTCTGACTAATTCGTTTCTGAGGTTTTCCCCCTTCCTTGTTGAGCAATCGTGTCCTTTGTGCATCATAACGTTGTAATTTAGCGACACCTGGGGACATTGCCGATTGCGTATCAATACGTGACATGTAGATCTTCTTAATTCGCTCAAATCTATCATTGAATAGAGCCAAAAAGTCCTCTACTGTACCTGCAGAGCCTATCTTGTCAAATTCAGGATTCTTCAATAAGCGAATCCTTTCTTCGGATATAGGTACAGTTTCTACGGTTTGCTCAATTCTTTCCACTTCGAGCTTAGCAATAGGTTCTGGCTTGTCTAAAAGTAGTGGTCCATCGACAATGATTCCATTATCAGAGTCCTTTTCCAAGAGCGAAATCAAAAAATCTCGTGAGATGACTGTTGGGCTATCAGATACCGAGCACTCATCTATTACTATCTGAACAACATCTTCAGGATCATCGAGATTTGCAATATAATCTAGTGCATCCGGCGATACCTGATATCCTGAAGATACTAGCTTCTTTAATAGATGTCTTCGAAGTATCTGAGTCAACTGGTCACCAAGTCTAATGACAGGGAATCCGTTTTAAACAGCTGCTTAATGATAACTAATTGTTTGTGCGTTAAGTGTATTAGTACCCACTAATTATCCCATAGCGCGCGACTTGGATATGTGAGGTCGAAATACGTGAATATCAGACGCCTACAACAAACCGGAGTGCAGAAAGATAAGGACACCAACGAGGAGAAAGGCGGCTCTTTCCTGATAATTCTCCCTAAACAGTGGGTATCCAGACAGAACTTGAAGAAAGGAGACCCGGTAGTGGTGTCCGAACGAGAAGATGGATGTCTTATCATCGACCCACGCTACTCGAAGACGGGTGAAGCCCGTTCTACATCAATCCCTATCGAGCCCAACCTTAGATGGTCTATCACCAGTAAGTACCTCCTCGGGTTTGACGAGATTCGTATCGTGTTCAAGAAGCCACTCACCAATAAACATCGGGATGAACTAAAGAGAATAATCAAGCGCTTTGTTGCCCTCGAAGTCACAGATGAAACAGAGAGTGAGATTGTCATCCAATGCTTGGTCGACCCATCCACCTTACCTGTTGATAAGGCGATGAAGCGGATGAACCTTATTACTTCACGCATGCTCAATGATGCCATGACTGCATACCTCGAAGGACAACAGGAGCTGGCTCATACAGTGATAGAGCGAGATGAGGAAGTCGACCGCTTATTTTTCCTCATAGTCCGTGAATTACGCTCTGCGATCCAATATCCTAGCATGTCTGAAACCATGGGCATCAATCCTGTATCAGCACTAGACTTTCGATTAGCCGCACAATATATCGAACGGATAGCAGATCTCGCTGTTGATATAGCTCGAAAGACTGAGAATCCGGTGACCCCCAAGATATCCAAGAAAATGGTGCCGCTTGTCGAACAGATAAAAAGGATGCATTCCGAGTCTGTATCGAATCTATTCAAGTTCAATTCGGAGAAGGTGTCATGGGTCATAGCTGCTGAGAAGGAGCTCATTGATGGCATAGCCAAGGTCCGGCAGGACATCTTAGCTTTGCCCAACGGGGATATTCAGGCACAGCTTCACGTCATCGATAGCCTTCTGAGAATAGGTGAAGCATCAAAAGATATCGTCGATCTTGCGCTTCCAACCAATTAGGAGATGATTTGACTGAAAATCTTCGGAACGAGTGGAATTCGCGGCGGAATAGCTGACAAAGTGACACCTGACTTGGCTCTAGACCTAGGACGTGCATTGGGCACATTTCTGGAAGGCAAAGGTTCTGTGGGCGTAGGAACGGATGCAAGGACTTCTAGGGAGATGCTGAAGAATGCCTTCGTTCCAGGGATTATTTCCACTGGGACTAGTGTTGTTGACATCAATGGTGCACCAATGCCTACGACAGCATCACATAGTACTCTTGAAGGCATCTCAGTATCAGTCATCATAACGGCAAGTCACAACCCTCCCGGAGATAATGGGTTCAAGTTCTTTGTAGGTGGTCGAGAGTTCATCCGTTCAGAGGAGGTCTTCCTAGAGAGTCGCGTGGAAGATCGCAAATTCCTTGTGGCCGACTGGGCATCTATTGGGAAGGTGTCAACCTGGGATATTCGTCCTACTTATTTCAAGCGAGTGAAGGAATTCGTTCTTAGTCGAGGACAAATGGGTGATGGGACTCGAGTTCTAATCGATACTGCCAATGGTGCTGCATGTAACTACACACCTCACCTACTACATGAGCTTGGATTCAGTGTCAGCACAGTTAACTCCAATCCCGATGGTCATTTTCCAGGAAGGCTCGCAGAGCCATCGCCTGCTAATCTTGTAGATACCATGAAGATGGCAAAGGATGCCGACTTTGGAGTCACAATCGCTCATGATGGCGATGGAGATAGAATTGCAGTCATCGATGAGGATGGTCAATTCATAGATCAGAATAGAATCATTGCACTTTTTGCGAGGGACGAGGTCAAACGTAATAATGGTGGAAAAGTAGTCGTTTCTATTGACACATCAAGTGTCATCGATGAATTGGTCAATGCAGCTGGTGGTACCGTGGTAAGGGCACCTTTGGGGTCTCTTCAGGAAACATTTGAGGCTAAGGATAGTGAGGAGATCATCTTTGCTTCAGAGCCTTGGAAGCCAATCTTCATGAAATTTGGCAAATGGATGGATGGAATCGCAGGTGCCGCACGTATTTCTCAGATGGTTGCAGAGCAGGGTGATGGGAGTTGCATCAAACTCATGAAGTCCGTTCCAGAATATCCGATGCTACGAGAGAATGTATCTTGTCCTGACCTCATAAAGCCAAGATTTCTATCGAAAGTGAAGGAGCTTCTCGTACCAGAGTTCTCTGGCATCGAACAAATCCTGGAAGAAGATGGCATCAGGATAGAGCGAAATGATGGCTCATACGTTCTAGTGCGAGTATCTGGCACAGAGCCAAAGGCACGACTATACATTGGAGCAAGATCTCAAACGACTTTGGATAATATCGCAGATACTGCTAGGAAGGTCATGAAGCAGGTTCTTGATGACCTAAGCTCATGAGAAAGATTAAATCGTGATTCAAATGTGCTAGCACTACCGCAAGCCGGGGTCTCCTAGTGGCTATGGAGGCGGTCTCGAAAACCGCTGTCTTCGTGACGCGTGAGACTCTGTGTACTTTGAAGATACAGAGCACGAATTCAAATCTCATCCCCGGCGCCATTTTCTTTACATAGCACTATCTGCGAATCAAGTCGATAGCATTTTCCGGGCATGTAGACACACACAAGCCACAACCAAAACACTTCGTATCATCATAGACAAGTGCTTCATTGACCATGTATCGAGCTGTGAATGCGCATCTATTCGTACACTCTCCACATTGAATACACGATTCATCGTCATTTCTTGCAATATACTTGGAAGTTAGCATCTTTGGATGTGTCCCATTTCTGGCCAAGCTTCCAAGGGTATGACAACAGCACGGACAACAACTGCAGATTAAGCCCGGTTTTTCGTCATCTTTCATTGTATATGAGATATGTACCAGTCCTGCTTCATGACTTTTCCTAAGCAGTTCGAGTGCTCTCTCGACGGTAATTTCATTATCCGTCGTAGGCTCGTTCTCCAAATAATATTCTGCTACTGCATCCAAACTGATACAGCCATCTGTAGGTGCATCACAATTCCCATACTCTCTTCTACATCCACATTGTCCAGATGCGATTTTCTTCGCACTTCTCAAAATCCCTTCCATTTCTATCAAGCTATAAACCCTATTTTTGCCTTCGAACGCTCTATTTACAGGAATAACAATAATCTCTCCAAGTTCTTGAGTGATTTCATCTACCCTTTTCTTGGAATAGAATGGCATATGCTTGTATTTGGAAGATTTCACAATCAAGTAATGTGAATATGTATGATAAAACGATTTGGAATTTGGGTCAGAATGAAATTATTGAATATCCTTGATCAGCAAACGAAAGCAAATCGCTATGACCGCTGAGTTCTCCCTTTAGAGGAACATTGAGTTTCTCAGCAGCTTCAGTTGCATTGAAGGCTGCTGAGCATGCCTTACACGCGTGGTCAATGATGCCTTTATCCATTGCCTTGTCGAATACGGGTAACTTTATCGATCCATCCGCTATCCCGATGAGTAGTTTTGGAGATGCGCATTCCAGAACGACTGCGACATCATGTCCTTTTTCGTGGAAATTGTTCGCATTCAAGAGCAGGTGATATAGCTGCATCTTATTATCGTCAGTAGCTAAAAACAGATACTTCATTGTATGGTCCTCATATTTCGAGGAAATGAACTGGAATAATTATCTTTCGAGAATCCTAATGCAGTTCTCGTCTTACTCAATGAAATCCGTTGAAAAATAAATAATCGAATTCAAAATAGAAAAAATAATGAAAAATCTCGTATTTCGCTAGTTTTTTCACACCTTTGATACTATATTATACGAGGGAGTTTGGTTGGAAAGACACAATCTGGGTCCATTACTGGCACTCATCGGGATATTTGGAGGGGGCTTTCTATGGTTCATCCTTTGTGGACTAAGATTTGACTACCTTGTTCAGAATGTCTTTCATGGAGATCCCGGTGAAGCTATCTGGGCACTCGATCCACTATTTACGATTCTTGCAGCTCTTCCAAGCATCGTTCTACTTTTGGTAGGCTTTGTTCTGTCACTATTTCCATACATAATCAATCGGAATTATGTAGAATTTGATGAAGTTCGAAGTCTAAGAGCAGCAAATCTCTTCTATTTAGGAGAGATTTTCATAGTTCTTACAGCAGTTGTGAGTTTTGCCAGTTCTCTCGGAATCCTAAGTCTAGCCAGCGAAATTACATGGATTTCTGCACATATCATGCTCTTGATTGCAATTACCTGCAGCGTTCATTTGTTTCTCATTCTTCACCAGAATATTCGACAAGTTTCTCAGGTACCTCAGGTTTCTATTCTTTCAAAGATTACAATCGTTCTACTTTGCATCGAATTTATCGCACTAACTATTGCGATTGGCTTTTTTCAGCTGTATGTCTGGAGTTTTATTAGACTTACAGCAATATTCGTTATCTCATCTGGTATTCTTGGAGTATTCCTATTTTTCTCACAAATCATGAGAAATTAGATGTTCTTGATCCTGAATCCGATGAAAATACCAATCTATCTGAATATTGAGTGTAACTCCGAAATGATAAGCATCATTTAAAGGATTAGAAGGATATCTTCGGGTCGAAGGTGGTGAGTTTTGCATTCGGAGGAGTTGAGAAAAAACGGGCTCAAGGCTCTCGTGGTTGTCACTGTTCTACTTGCATCATTGGTTATCGTAAGACTATCCTATCAACCATTGTTCCCTGAGCATGATAGTCCTACTTACAATCTCACGGTCTGGATCGAACCTATGAATATTACATTTCATCTATCTATTGACTTCTTTCTGAGATCTTCTGATGTCGGAATTGTAGAACAACGGTCTGGCGGTATCACATTTCGAATAGATGTCAATCATGATTCGTGTTTTGATGCAGTCCTTTATAGTCTTCCAGCGGGACTTGAGATGGTCTGGGTGGATGTGTATGTAGATGAGAATGCAAAGACGACTTCTAGTTTAGACATCAGTCAGAAAAAGACCGTTGCAATTCCCGGTCATATCGTTGAGATATTATTGACACCTTGGACTGATGAATAGGAACAATCATCAAGTGATGGTTCTAAACACTCAAAAAAGTTCTATCAAATAGATGCTTGGACCTATAGTGCTAACGAAGTGCTTCAGATGCTGTTTCCTTCTGAAGACGATTGAATTTTTTCTTTGTTTCTTCTATCGCATCTGGTCTGAACAAGTCTAGAATTCTTGGATAATAGGATTGCAGCGTCTTAGCGATAGCAGCTAGTTGTGTTTCATCATCAATTTGTAATAATCTCAACTCTTGCTCTTCAGGAGCATTCAATGCTTTCAAAATTACTCTGAAATCATAGAAGAACTGATAGTGCTTTTCCATTGGTACCTTCTTTCCATCATTCTCTCGTACATCAAGAGAGATAATCTCCCTGTCCTTGATCACAGCAAGGACCAACTGATTCGATTCCAGAAGAGTGTATTTGTTACCAAAGCTCTCTGAATCCACATGCTGTGCAATTTGGTACCCATATCTTATGAAGAGAAAATCGAATGATTGCTTCAACATCTCTAGATATGTTGATGTGTTCATGACTATGCCTTCTCACCATACAAGATAAATGGATGGGCACAGTTTCGTATTTTGAGAGAAGAAGTGGTACGGATGGCGAGATCGGTGCAGCCAGTATCTGTGTACAGTCATATGCTTCGGAACAGAATATGCTATTTTAGAACTCTATCACAAATCTTAAACCATATGAACCCCAATCACCCCTGAAGGTGAGAATCGCGTCTGATTTACTTTCTTTTGGCGAGGACATATGGATTGCTGAGGGTCCTATTGTGCGTGACATGCGAATGATGTTCACTACTCGCATGACGGTTGTGAAGCTTGCTAATAGCTCGATATGGATAGAGTCCCCTGTCCCTGTTTCAGATGAAACATTGAGGAGCATCACAGAACTAGGTCCTGTCCGATACCTTATAGCAAACACACCAAGACATGTCTGGAGGCTAGACGCCGCGCACTCATTGTTCCCTGATGCTCAAATGTGGGTTCCACAACCAACCCGCATGACACTACAACAAGGTGACCTACAATTCACCGGCACTCTGACAGACACTCCACCTCCTGACTGGGCTGATGATTTTGAGCAACTTGTCTTCAAGGGAAGCTCTCTCTTACCAGAGGTCCTATTCTTCCATAAGAGATCAGGTACAGTCATTATAGGCGACATTATACAAAATAACCGGAAGGTCAAGGGCAGTAGGTATACCAATCTCATGTTCAAGCTTGCAGGTGTTTCATATCCTCATGGAGGCGTCGCACGTGACATCAGACTGTCTTTCAGAAAACGCGAAATGGCTCGTGAGTCACTTGAGAAGCTCCTCTCATGGGACTTTGATAAGTTGATTATTGCACATGGAGATTGCGTTGAGAGTGATGCAAAGTCCTATGTGGAAGAGAAGTTCCGTTGGCTTAAGCATTAGTCTGTATTTGTCGGTTGAGAAACTCTGGTCAATGATGTATCCTGACTTCTGAATTTCAGAAAGATTATGAATGGTATTACAAGAATGATCAAGCATACGACAGCAAAGGCATTTCCATAGACATGGCCGTTTGCACCAAGCAACAGACCTAGGCATAACGGTCCAGAGGAATGTCCAACATCCATGATGGATGACAGCAAGCCCAGCGCAGTTCCCTTTTTCGATGCATCAACTCTCTCTGTAATGAGAGGAGATGTGGTGGAATCTACGAAAGAAATAGCGATTCCAATTGGCACAATTAGCACAATCTGAACCAGAAGAACAGGTACCATAACTGCGAAAATGATTGACAGACACAGAGCACTCAAGCCAATGACTATGAAAGAGGTCCGTCCGCGAATATCCGACATATGTCCAATGATAGGTCCGGACATGAGGATGCTGAATGTGAGCAATGCAAAGAGAGGGCCTGCGGTCCACTCGGGTATACCTATAATCTCAGTCCAATAAAGAGGAAAGAAGAATTCGTACGCTCCATAGAGAAAGAAGGTCCCAGCCTGTGCCAAACAAATTAGAAGCACATCCCATCTGAGAACCTCTCTAATTGAGGTCTGAGGCTCACTATCCTCCGAGATTGCTATCATATCATGAGTACCTAGGGTTGGGCTCAGTATTCCCGTCATTGCTAAGACACACAATCCACAAAGTCCGCAAACAAGGTATATCCCACGGTATACATCAAACCCGAATGAGCTGAAAATCGGAAATGCAAGGAAAAAGCCGCCCACAAGAGGAGCCACCATCCTGCCAATTCGAGTGGACGAGGAATAGAGTGCCATCTTCTCACCTCTCTGAGCACCATACTTCTGAGCAACGATAGCTAATGCGACAGGTCCTAAGATAGCTGTTGCTATGCCATGAATCAATCTGACGATAATGAGCTGGAGTGGTGTTGCCACAAGGAAGTAGAGAAAAGGCGCAAAGGCAAAGAGGAATGCCGCACCCCATAGAAGGGGCTTCGCTCCTTTTCTGTCCATCAGGATGCCAATGGGGATGCTGACTATAATGCCTGTCGCAGGAGAAGCAGCTCCTATGAGCCCCTTCTCTTGGTCTGTAGCTCCAAGGAATGAGGAAAAATAGGGCAGAGTGGGTGACTTAGCCATTGTCGTACTGAATATGGCAATAGCTCCAAGAATGCATAAGATAAGGAGCTGCCATGATTGCTGAAACGAAATCCTTCTCATTTCTTCTCTCCTGTTCGTATTGACCTTGGGAGTCGTGTTCGAACTTGCGTGTTCAAGAATTGAAATGCATCTTCACGGGACATCTTTGAAATCTCAGATTCATGTTCACGTCGAATCATCTTGAGAAGCAATCCGACATAGATTGAGTCGAGAATCGAGAATCCAGCTTCAATTGCCTCATGATCATTGTTATTCAGATGGGCAAGCCCGCTTAGGGTCAGCTCAACACCTCTGGATTCCAATATTTGATCTATATCCTTCGATATGTCCGCTCCATGGATTATGGATGCCAGCTCACTCAGAATTGGATCCTCGATGCTGTAATGTTCTATCAAAATCTCGAATGTGCACTTTCCATCATGATGGGTGAATGGGATGTCGAGATCTGGAAAATCAAAAGGGATGCCGTATTCCTCTCTGAGAGCAGGACCCGGCCATTGCACGAACTTGAATTCTGCATCAGCATCTATGAATCTCCGAATTAGCCAAGGACATGCCACACGATCCACATGGACATGAGAGCGAGTTACCCATTTCATTTACTTCAGCCTACACACGACAAGTCCTAGTGGCATAAAGACTTGATGAATTCCCTTCTACCAAACCAGAAGGAAAAGGGTATGATGAAAGGGCTCATTGCTAAGTAGAATATAGGATGAACAAGAAGTGGTGCGGAGGGCGAGATTCGAATCTTTAGATGTTTATGCACCTCAAGAAACTGAATCCGTGAGAATCATAGACGAATAGCAATCAGAAACTACTACTGGTAATTGCGTTAAAAGACAATCAAATACTATCAAGATGTCACTCCTATATGACACATTATGAACAGCAAGGTTCAAACAACCAGTGAATTGGAAACAATCTTTCATAAACATAGTTTCTCAGATTTCAAGTGGACTACACCTGATAATATAGTAATATCCAACTGGGTTCGAATGAAATGTAAGTTTGGATGTCCTGACTATGGAAGGTTCGCAGCATGCCCACCAAACACTCTTTCTGTTTCTGAATGTCGGGAGTTCTTTAACGAATACACAGACATAGCTATCTTTCACCTCGGAAAAAAACTTGATAGTCCAGATGAGCGGCATGATCTAGTCAGAGATTTTGACAAGAAACTGCTAAAATTAGAGAAAGATGTATTCCTTGCAGGCAATGTCAAGACCTTTCTGCTATTCGCTGGGAGCTGTTCTCTTTGTAAGGAGTGTGTCAACCTAAGGGAAGAGTGTAAACAGCCATACCATGCTCGTCCTACAGCAGAAGCGATGGCTGTTGATGTCTTCTCGAGTGTTCGGAATATCGGCTATCCAATTGAAGTGCTAAAGGATTACACTGATACCATGAACAGGTATGCATTTCTCTTAGTAAGATGAAATCTGATGTCAAGAACAGATAGATGTAAAGATGGTGCGGAGGGCGAGATTCGAATGGCACAATCCTTTTTACACATTTCAGAGGCGATAGAATAGAGTTGAGGGAGTAGCAAATGAATCAAGGAGGACAGAATCCGAGAATACTACTTCGCCCGTGGATGGTCGCAATCCTGTGGCTCTGGTTCGGAGCCGTGCTCTGCCTCATGATCTTGAGAATCGACTTAGATTCACCAGAGTTCCAATCCCTATTTCTCACTGTTCTCTATGGTGGTGGCCCTGCAGTTATATTTGTAGTAATTATCATTGTACTAAGTCCTACCCCAGAATGGTCCAGTACTGCCAAGCGATTGTGTGGAATTGGACTTGTCATGATATTCAGTGCGTATTCTATCGCAGAAACTTTTCATAACACGCTCTATGGGGTCACTGCCTGCGTCATAGGAATCATTGTACTTCTTATTTCCACCTCATACCCAGGGGCTATACTAGGATATACTGACACTGAACAACCTGAACGAAATCTAACTGAGCAGAAATGAGTGGTGCGGAGGGCGAGATTCGAACTTGCAATTCGCGTGTGAACTGGCAAGCAGCTTGCAAAAGGGTGACTATCAGCTCAAACTTGCACAACATGCAGGATTATCGTAGTATTCTTTTGTCACTCTAATCAGATTCTGATCTTGGGTAAGCAATGCTGCACCATCCATCCAATCAGATACCGTCAGTAAGGTGGTCATATCGGAGATAAGCATTCCAAGTGAGCCAACGGAACAGTCTAGCAACCGATAGGTGCCTAGCATAGAGAAATCCCCTTTCTCGACGACTCCTTGATTCAGAGCTAGGTTTATTCGAATCTTCCTTTTTTCTTTGGCATCTATTAGCGTATCCTTGATTCCTTCCAAGACATCTGAAAGTGCTATGAAGATTGTAATCTCCTTCTGTGCAGTCTTAATCAGCGACTTCATCCGATTGATAATGTTACTTTGCCCTCTGATGATGTATGCAATCTCGAAGTCCCCCGGTTTTTCGGCTGTGTCATAGATTGGTATCAGCATATCCAAGAGTGTTTCAGCTTCTCTCAGCTTCTCATGATATCTCTCTGTCAAAAGGGACTTCAAGTTGGAAATCGCTTCCTCGGGTGCCACAGGTATGTATATGTTCGGATTCCCGCGTTGGACTACTATCAATCCCTTCTTAGCAAGTCCTTCAAGAGCATAGTATATCTTGGAATCTGGAATGCCTGTTTCATTGCAGAGTGTACCAGCTGAGATACTTGGGTTCGCCAAGAGTGCAACAAATGATAACGCTTCATGAGTGGACAAGTCCAAGTCCTTCAAGCGAGAAACTATTCGATCACGCGCACCACTTCCTTCGGGACTCATAGATATCTTCTCCTACTTCTTGTAAGTAGAAGTCAGAGAATCTTTATATTGTTTTCTCCTACCCCGTAGTAGTAGACAAGAGCGCTCTTGGTTCAATATTCGGAGGTATTATGAAATGGACGGAAAAGTAAAACTACTCATTGCCGTTGGTGCTTCTATTACTGCCAATTGTCAGCCTTGTCTAGCAACAGCAGTTGAACAAGCTCAAGCAGCAGGTGTGAACAAGAGAGAAATCCTTGAAGCAATCGCAATAGGTCGGATTGTCAGAAGAGGATCTATTGGGAAGATGGACAAATACACCTCAACCTTGACTGGAGAAAATGCCGTTGGTTCTGATGAGTGTCCATTTGGCTCAACAGAAGATGAGGTTCAGAAATGGATACAACAGGACGATGGTTGCAAGTGTTCCTAACTCACTAGAAGATATACACACTATAGATATCCTGAGCTATCCATTAATGAGTGCTACTTTTGGAGTTGCTAAGAAGAACTATCTTGGCAGCTCCCTTTTTTGGAGAAGCAAAATATCCTGGTTTCGTACTTACAATTAGCTAAGAAACCGTCATGAAGCAATCGAAATATTTAGAATGAGATGGTGCGGAGGGCGAGATTCGAACTCGCGATTCGCGTGAGAGCCGGCATTCGACTCCCAGATTCAGCTAAATTCATGCTCAAAAAGAAATTTCGGATTTGGATTGACATCTTGGATGTATTCACTTGGTGCCTTTATTACCTCTAAGAGAAAAGATCCGGCTGCTTGTGATTTCCACCAGTCTCTCCGAAATTCATCTTCCAGATGCTTTCTCAGAGAGGATGCATAAATCATTCCTAGAATATATGTAGGCAAAGTCAAATCATCCTTCATCATATGAAGATCAAGAAGCCAATATACTCCGGGATACGATGGAATATAGTACTTATCTGCAAGTTGTCCAAAACGATTAGTAGCTTTATTGATTGACATAGACTTTTTCCAAAACTCAAGTTTCAAAATCCCTCTGATTGAGAAAAAGGAAAGATAGAATGCAAACATGAATTTTTGGCGATCAATGATTTCAGAAACTACATCAGGCTGTAACTTCAGCATGTCAGTTAGATACATATCATCTCTAAGTATGCTTTCAAAGAACAGTGAAAAGAATTCATCATTGGCAAAAAACGGAGTATCGTCGTCCTGAATCTCACTAGGTTTTATGATGGTTTGATATGTAAAC
>JAEORN010000152.1 GCA_016840825.1 Candidatus Thorarchaeota archaeon
GGGATTGATAGTCATTACACTGTAATGGTAGACGATGATGCAGCTGAGTTCGTGTCTAATGGAAAATCTGCGCTAGCGAAATTTGTGATAGATGCATCTCCAAATCTTCTTGCAGGAGAAGAGGTCCTGATTATCGATAAGAAAAAAATGCTACTAGGAACTGGTAGATCCCTACTTACTGGACCTGAAATGCTTGCATTTAGTAGAGGTGTTGCAGTTGTTCCTAGGCATTCGAGGGACTAGATGTAGACGATGGTGCACTAAACATTGGATGCCCTGGAACTTTTCTCAGAGCATCAACGCCACCTAAGGGAAGCACCATAACATCATTACGGGGAGCGTAGAGATTGATATCACCACCAATACTTGCCTGAAAATCTGGCTCCAATAGTGCTTGCGCATCTATTTCACCAACTCTAAAGTAGACTTCAAGGGCGTTACCCACGTAGATAGTTCTACTTACCGTACCAGTAATCTCATTGTCATCAGGATTTGATTTCGAGATAAAGAGATCTTCAGGACGCATGGCGCATTTTACACCTTCTCCAATTTCAAATGGATAGCCATCAATGGTGGTCTTACCTGAGATAACCTGACCATTGGGAATCGTTACATCGATATACTCTCCAATGGATTTGATTTCTCCTTCTACGAAAGTACACTGACCAATGAAATCAGCTACAAAGAGAGTCTGAGGATTCGCATAAATCTCACGAGGTTGTGCGAATTGTTGAACATATCCACGATCCATAACTGCTACCTTGTCAGAAATACTAAGAGCTTCATGTTGGTCATGTGTTACATAGACGGTAGTAATGGAGAGCTCCTGTTGAATACGAATGATTTCTTCACGCATCTCAATCCTGAGTTTCGCATCTAGATTTGATAGAGGCTCATCCAAAAGCAAGACATCAGGTTCTATAACAAGAGCTCTTGCTAATGCAACTCTCTGCTGTTGTCCACCTGAAAGCTGGTGTACTCTGCGTTCTCCTAGACCTTCAAGACGTACAAGATCAAGGGCGTTGTTGACTCGTTTTGATATTGCGGATTTTGTAAACTTCCTTCCTTCAAACCGTTTGAGTTTTAGTCCGTAAGCGATATTATCGTGCACAGACATGTGGGGCCAGAGTGCATAGTTTTGGAAACACATACCTGTATTCCTTTTATGAGGAGGCGCTTTTGTTACATCTCGGTCATCGAAGAATATCTTGCCTGAATCTGGCTGATAAAATCCAGCAATCAGACGCAGGAGGGTTGTTTTTCCGCAACCAGAAGGACCAAGAAGTGTCGAAAGTTCGCCTTCGTCTAAGGTCATTGTCACTTGGTCAGTGGCGACCACTTCACCGAAAGTCTTTCGGAGATTCTCTAGTATTATCTCAACCATTTTCCTCACCTTAAATTCCTGTCATAGCAGATGAACGAGTTCCAAGTATCTTGTTTGTAATGGTAATAACCGCCATTTGCAAAGCCATCATCAGAACACCTAGCGTTGCTGCCTTTTGCGGCCCACCATATATTCCTGTACCTTGAAGGACCTCCTTTGTCCAGAAGGTCATTGGTGCTTGTTCCATGCCTACACTGCCAAGTATCAAACTTGTACTTACTTCACTCACAGAGTACACAAATGATAGTAATGATCCTGCAAGCACACTTACACCGATTAATGGCAAAGTGATTTTAGTAAAAGTTTGATTCCGGTTAGCACCCATATTCAGTGATGCCTCTTCTAAAACTACTGGAGTTGACTGCAACCCTGCATATGCCGCTCGTACCGTGAATGGAAACTTCCTAATCATATATGATATCGTTATTAGAAACCAAGGTCCTTGAGGCCATATCACTCCGGGTAAGAAGAATGGAGTGTTATAGAATAGAGTGAAGTATCCTGTAGCAATAACAATTCCAGGTAATGCTATTGGCGATGTAACAAGTAAATCAAAGGCCGTCTTTCCTGGTATATCACGCCTTGCAACGATGTAGGCTGCACTCGTTCCAAGAAGAACGATGATTACTGTTGCGATCAATCCATAGAGTAGTGTTAATTGGATAGACCTGGTAACGTCAGGATATTTCCATAAGACCTCATAGTTCGATAAAGTCCATATGTCAGGCAGTATAGAGTTAGTCGACCAGCCTCCATCCAATGAGAGTATAACAACGCTGATTTGCGGAATTAATGCCAAGAATAGAAGAGGAATAAGGATCGCATAGAGTAAACCTACGGTCCTCGGCCTAAGTCTACGAGTTCTTGGATTCCACTGACCACCTTTGGTACCTGATTCATAAGACCTTAATGATGCATACTTCCGGATTGTCAGAAATCCCACAACAGCGAAGATTAATAGAATAATCCCAATGGCTGGACCTGTGGGATCAACAGCTCCTGATTGAGTAGCAATGCTATCAAACACTTGATATGCCAAAGTCTTCTGAGCTTGCTGATGTTCATAAAACACTATGGGAGTGCCAAGATCCTCAATACTCAGAATGAAAGTCAGAATAGCTCCTGCTTGTATTCCGGGCATTGCAAGGGGAAGGGTCACTGACCTAAATAGCTTGAAGCCTGTTGCACCGAGATTCTCAGCTTGCTCTTCAAGTGACGGGTCTATTCCCATGAAAGACGAGTAAGCATTTAGATAGACCAATGAGAAGAGTGAGAGAGACTGCACGAAGATTATAGCAGCTAATCCTTGAAGCTCTATTCTAAAAGGAATGATCCCCAATGCAGTATAGAACAGGTTATTGAAGAATCCAGCTCTTCCCATGAAGTACTTGATACCGATTGCTCCAACGAAGGGTGTAGCTAGAATTGGAAATATCAAGACAGTTCTTACAATTCGTTTTCCAGGAAAGTCATATCTTGCGACGATAAAAGCTAAGAATACTCCTAGAATCACTGAGAAGAATGTCACAATAACAGCAACATATATGGAATTCAATACTGCACCAAGATCCCAACCTTGAATCACCATGAGGTCACTTGCACCTCTAGGCGGAATTATCGTCCTCAAATTCACATATGATATCCATTCACCAGTTGCTTCATTATATTGCCAGGGCCAGAAATTAGAATCACTGAATAGATTCACAAAATGGTAGAGAGAGGGAAGTCCAGTATTAGGGTCTATGAATGAGGTGAATACCACACTAATAAGAGGTGCTATCAAGAATACCCCAAATGCCACAAGAACAGCTATCAGCTGTACCCAGGAGAGGCTGTCCATTTCTCTTCTAAACTTTCTAATACTACCCCAAACTGATGCTCCTAAATCAGCTCTATCCATCGACGGATGCAATATGAAGTTCTTAATCTTCACCAAGGTATTCAGTATAGCATTTCTGAAAACAAAGAGAACTCCAATTATGACAAGATACTGAATTGCTGCATTGATTCCAAGTGTCACTAATGTGATTGAGCCTCCTACACCCATCACGAGTATCAGTGCGATAGGAATCCTGAATCTTTGAATCACTCCTAATATCCTAGTCCCTAATGAAATCCCTGACTCACTGCTAGAGAGGTAGTACTTTACCTGCTCCAAGGGAGCAGCCGGAACAAGTTCCGGCTCTTCTACCTGTGCGTCAGGTGGATTCTTTTTCTCCTCTCCTGACAAATCAATCTGGCTCCTAACTATGGATATAGATCTAGAACATCGTTCATGACACTAATATATTGTGCCTTTGCAGCTGCAGTCCATCTGGATTGCATCGTAGAAGCAAAGGTCGAACTATAGATCATGTTATTGTTGATTGATTGTGCATATTCTAATGTGAACTTATGATTCACTTCAGTGTTAGCGTCTGCCGCTGTTACTGGCACCCCCATTAGAGAAGCATAGTAGTTCAAGTCGGCCATATCAATCACTTCATCATAGTACGCCTGTACAATAGTTGACCAACAGTCAACTAGCTCGGTATGAGCTTCAGTGAACACTGCCTCGAAGTATTGAATCAGTGCAGAGTTTAGCAACAATGAGAGTGTGTCATTGAAGTCAATGCCAGTTGTTGCCTTAGTCTGGTTATATACAGCATACAGATCAGTAGCCTCCAAACCGAGAGGTTGAGTGAACGCACCTTCCATTACAGGCATTCTACGGATAGAGTTGTCAAGCCAAAGCGATTGTCCATAATCAGATAGAACGAAATCAAGAAAAGCTTCAGCGTAATCGATATGAGAGCTTGTTGATGCAATTGCAATCGGATCTCCATTGACTATGGATTGTCCCTCAGGTAGGATATATTCGCAATCGGGATTCTTGAACTGAGTAAGATATCCATAGAAGTCAATGGACATAGAGATACCTACAGACCCCTGTTCTGAAGCGCTCTGGGTCTCAACCGAACCCTCATAGATGTTAGAGCTACCAGCCATCCTTGCCAAAGTAATCCAACCTTCGTCCCAGCCCATTCCTTGAGTGATAATCTCATAGATACGTGTGTTTGATGTAGTATCAGGTGCATTACCCATAGCTATGGTGGGCACAGTGGGTAATAGACTTCCATAGATTGGTTGAGCAAGATCAGTCCAGTTTCGAGGAGTTGGAAGTTCATAGTCATCCATAAACTGATGATTTACAGTGAAGCCAAATGTCGAAATTGCCGCCGCAATCCAAGCTAGCTCATCTTCATAGTATCTTTTCATGTCTGCTCCAGCAATAGAGTCTGGTACCCGCTCAGAAACATTTTGCATATATTCACTAGTTAGAGGGTATAGATAACCATCTCTCATAACTTGGTCAAATAGTGTAGGACCACCACCCCAACAGACATCAACCTGTCCTAGCGCAAGCAAATCATCCCAAAACTCACCTGAGGGGGTTTTCCAGGATACTTCAGTAATGCCTGCCTCTTGAGCAAGATCACTTGCGAGGAACGCCGGCTCAAAGACGTTATGAATTGCAGTATCGTGCCGAGTTAGTATAGTCAATACTCCAGTGGAGGGGGTTGTTGTTGTTGTTGTTGTGGTAGGGGTTGTAGTTGTGGTCGGTCCACCGCCGCCCAACAATGAAATACCAATATAACCACCAACACCAACTATAGCAATCACTACTACGGCAATAACCATTGTCCGCATATTTCGTGAAGACTCAAATTCGCTCATGGTTTTTCTCTCTCAAATTTCTCTCTATTGGCGAGATTTACATCTTGACATCAAATACGGAGGGAGTTGCGATAATTAAGCTTTGCCAATCAATTCCGAGCAGAGATTCTCGCATGATAAGCTCGTAAAATAGCCCATTTCATCGAGTCGAAAAGATTTTATCGTGCGTAACTAACCTCTGCCTGTTCTCTTATGCTTGGAGAATACTATCGGAGGATAAACGCGAGATGAAACAAAGACTAATCGCAAGAAAAGCTTTGACATTACTTGTCATCGGTTCTCTTCTTGCATCTATTTTCGTTCTTCCACTCCCAGTAGCAGCCCAAGCCCCGTCAATCTCATACGAGAAAGGGACCATTGTATTCGACTATTCACATGGTCAATACAGTGGTAGTGTTGCAGGCATGGATGAATATCTTGAAGGCAACTTGACAGCTATGGGTTATGAGGTTGTCTGGGCAAAGGGTGGACTAAATGCCACAATCTTAGATGATGCAGTTGCTCTTATTATGGGAGCCATCTACGAAGAAGGATTCTCAGCAGCTGAAGTAACCGCAATATCAACCTGGTTCAATGCTGGTAACAAATTCCTTTGGGTCGGTGGTGACTCTGATTATGGCGGTGCAACCTATATCACCAACAACATGAGTATGGTCCTTGAATCAGTAGGATCTCATGTATATCAGGAACCAACTGCAGTTGAAGATGCTTACAGTAACTGTGGATCTGGATACAGAGCTGTTGCTAATGTAACTACTACAGATCCATACGTTGAGGCTATTGTCGATGGAGTATCAAAAGTCTTGATGCACGGCCCAACTTTGCTTTACGGTAGCAATAATGCTACACCCGGAGCAGATGTAGTGCCTGTTGCTCTAGAGGATACAGACATCGATAATGTATATCCACTGCTCTACTATGGACCAGCGGCTACAATTGTTGATGGAGACATTACTCCACCTATCGCTCACGATGATGAGGACGAGGGTAGCTTTGTCGCAACAACCTTTGAAATCAATGCTGGTGCTGATGGATCTGGTGTAATTGTCGTATCTGGTGCTTCACCCTATGGTGACTACAGACCAATGTATGCAGATGAATACTATGAGGTAACACTTGACGGATACAATCTTGTCCTAAATGCAATTCACTACGGTATCATCCACGCAACTGGTTATGGTAGAAGCGGAACTATTGTATTTGACTACTCACATGGTCAATACAGTGGAGCTGTCGCACACTATGATGTTGCACTTGGAACACACCTCATCTACATGGGTTATGATGTTGTCTGGGCAAAGGGCGGACTCAATGACACTGTCCTTGAGGATGCTGTTGGTCTAATCCTAGGTGCAGTATATGAAGTCGGATTTTCTGCAGCTGAAGTAACATCTGTATCTGACTGGTTCAATGCTGGTAAGAAATTCATCTGGGTTGGAGGAGACTCTGACTACGGAGGAGCTACTTACATCACCTACAACATGACACTCATACTAGAGGCCGTAGGATCACATGTCTATCTTGAGCCAACTGCTGTAGAAGATCCAACATACAGCTGTGGATCAGGATACAGACCATATACCACTGGAGTAGCAACTGATCCATTTGTTGCTAACATCACCGAGAATGTAGAAAACATCCTCATGCATGGTCCTACTCTATTGTATGGTAGCAACACCACAACTCCAGCAGCTAACGAATCTATTGTTGCACTTGAAGATGGAACAATCGAGAATGTCTATACCCTTCTATCCTACAGCAGCGATGCAGTCATTGTCGACGGAGATATCACACCTCCAGTCGCACACGATGACGAACAGGAGGGCCCATTCGTTGCAACAACACTCGAGATGAAGGCTGGAGATGCAGGTAGTGGTGTAATCATTGTGTCTGGTGCATCACCCTATGGTGACTATAGACCAATGTTCGTTGAAGCCTATTATGGAGTCCCACTCCAAGGTTACAACTTCGTACCACAAGCAATTGACTTTGCTATTCAGCAGGCCATTGCAACTGAACCACCAATGGACTTGACACTTGTTCTTGCAATTGGTGCGATTGGTGCAGTAGTCGTAGTAGTGATCATCATTGCAGTGATGAAGAAGAAATAGTATCAACTCTATTGGAAGTAGATTGGGCATCTGTCCCTTCTACTTCTTCTTTCCTTTTTTTAATTCTTAGAATGCTAGACGTATTATTTAATACAGCATCAGACGTAACATTGCAGCTATGAAGAAGTCAAAGATTATTCTCATTATGCTTCTAATATCAATGATACCTTTTGCAATCACCTTACCTTTATCAACACCAGTAGAGGCGTGGGGGTTGCAGACTCATATGTTCATTGTGAATGAAGCTGCTGTGAACATTTCTGATAACGGTTGGAGAGAAGCTTTCGAGTACTACATGCCAGAGCTAATGGCAGGATCTACCACACCTGATCAAGCATGGCAAGATTGGGACAATCATCTCTATTACCCTGAAACAGGGGAACACAATGCTCCTGCGGCAGCCGCATTATGGTATGATTATGCCAAGGCGAACTTTACTGCAGGTAATTGGGAGAAGGGCTTTTTTGCAGCAGGAGTAATGAGTCACTACTTCGCAGACCCATGCATTCCACTTCACACAGGACCCGGACATCCAGGACACGCAGGATATGAGTCTGATATCAATGCGAATCTCAGTATTATCGAACTAACTACTCCAACTGAGACTCTGATAACGAATGTTACTCATGAGGTCGTTGCTGCCGCTACTCGTTCGCATGCGTATTATGACCTAATTGTCGCAGCATATCCAGATAATGAAACAAGAGCTCTTGACCAAGAGGACATCATGAGCGCGACAGAAGAATGTCTCTCAAGAGCTGTGAATGGTACATTAAGCCTATTCTATTCATTAACTGACGGAATAGTAGCTCCTGAGATAGTAATTACATACGACTTCGTAGCAATGTTCGATTATGCACACGCAAATGATTATTCAGACCAAGATGCTTTGAATTCCATAAATCAGACCCTAGTGAGAAACCATTTCGAGATGGTGAATCACGAATCTACTATTACTGCGGCTGCATTGGCTGATGTTGATTTGCTTATAATTACCTGTGCCCTAAATGCATATACAAGTGATGAACTAACAGCAATATCAAACTGGGCTGCAAGCGGCAATAAGTCATTGATACTTACTGCTAGAGGCGACTTCAGCACTTCGGAGGACATAGCACGGCCTAATTCAATCTTGGAAGCAATCGGTTCGGATATTCGATTCAACGACGATAACGTGTATATGCTGGGTACTTACCAGCCGTGGTATAATGACATATACGAGATTCCGGATCCTTCCGATACAATGGGGCTAACTACCTCTGTGTCAAGCATTACACTCTTTTCACCAGCTAGTTTGTATTTCCTCGATGAGGGACCAGTATTACCAATCATCTTCGGTGACCCATCTGCTTACCAGACAGACCAAGAGGCACCTGAGCCTATAGTAATCTATGATGACACCCAAGATGGATTGAATGGTGAACAGATACCTTTGATGGCAGTCGAAGAAATTGGTGAGCTCAGATTGCTTGTAGCAGGAACCACTTTCTTCAGCGATTTCGACTATGGCAAGACTGCAATTTTCAGTAATGTGATTCTCCTTGAGAACTTCCTTGACTGGAGTGTTGGAAACAGGTCCGAAGACACGATTGAAGACATAGATGAGATAGGTCCAAACATCAGCGATCTCTCTTGGAGTCCAGAAAACCCAAGCGGTGATACTAATGTCACTGTTAGTGCGGAAATCACAGATACAAACGGTGTAGACGAAGTTTGGTTGGTATACGATGATGGGTCAGGTGAGGTTGAATTGGAAATGACCGCATCTGGTGCCACCTATAGTGCAGTGATTCCAGGTGTATCTGAAGGCGATGTAGAATTTACTGTGTATGCAAACGATACAGTCGGTAATATCGCGATAAGGGGAGCATATACAATCACCTGGGAAGGGGAAACGACTCCAACCACACCTACGACTCCTACTACACCAACATCTATTGATGACACATTTCCACCTCCAATATTGATTGCAGTTGTTGCATTAGCAGCGGTCATCGTTGTAATTCTAGTAGTTGTGGTCTTAAAGAAACGATAGACAAAAGGGAAGCATCTGCTTCCCCTCCTTTTTTCCATTAACAATAGTGTCGAATTATTGAAACCAGTTTGCTTTTTTCGTATTTTATCCGTTGCGCGAATGTTCATATAAGAATTATACTAATATTATTAGACGTCGGAACGACGGGGTGCAGAGGTGCCTGGGATGCTGTTCTCAAACGAGAGCGAGAGAGTAATAGAACAAGATATCATTAGAGCTTTTGGATCCTCAATTATTGAATTCGAGGCCGTTCTGTATCAAAAGTTTCTCATTATATCAGCATCGCATTCTCTTGTTTCAGAAAAGATGTTTAGAAAAATGCTGAATGATATGCATGCAAAGGGATACATCAGTCCTACAGAATTTAACAACAAACGATGCTGGAGTAGACAGGTAGTGTTAGAGGACCTTGAATCTGGAGAGATCACACCTGATGAGTTCGAGGAAGTATTCCAAGAGAGAAAAGTGATTGCGACCTCAGGTGGGTCTAGTCCCATGACGAAGGGACTCGTAAGTGATTCCTCAACAGTAGCAGAAGAGATTCGAAGGGCACTAATTTCCAAATTATTTGATGGAAAGCAAACTCCAAATGCCAAACAAGATATTCAGCAGCATGCGATGTACATGAGAAAGGCACTTTCAAATTCATCCGAAGAATTCCTTGAGTATATACGACGAAATGTTCCGTTGGTATTGGAAGATATGGAACAGATCCTGAGAGAGAAGGGGGAGAATGTTGTCCTTCTTGGTCTTCGGATAGTAGGAACGAGCTAGATCTGAGTAATCTAGTAGTCCCGTTTCACTAGGAATTCAGACAGATCGAGTAGGAACTTCTTGTACTTCGGTGTGAATCCAGGATTGGCCTTCTCTAGTGCAGCCTGTCCTTTCGCGAGCAAGTCATTCATTATCTTTCGAGTTTCATCAAGCGCACCTGATTCGATGAAGACATTTCGAACGGTATCAACCTCATCAGCGGTCATATCATGCTTACCTAGCAAACTGTCCAAGATTTCCTTCTGTTTCGAATTGGCTAGTTTATATGCGTTAAGTGCAATCATAGTCTTTTTGCCTTCACGAATGTCGCCATCAGTGGACTTACCTGTAACAGCCTCATCACCGAATGAACCAAGGACATCATCCTGTATCTGAAATGCCTGTCCCACTTTCACACCATATTCACTGAGAGCTGATAGCTGTGTTTCATTAGCAGAAGCGAGTATTGCACCCATTACAAGAGACTTGTCGAAAAGAACAGCAGTCTTGAGAGCAACCATTTCCAGATATATCTCAATAGTGATATCATCCCTATCAATCATGGTCATTTCGAGCATAACACCATCAGCAAGAGATTGGAAGGCTTCCTGATAGTGCTTTAGGCAGGCACCAGCTAGGTCCATTGATAATTCTGAATCGTGAATGGCTTGGGCACCCATGTTAAGAAGAAGATCACCACCGATGATAGCCATTGTACTTCCCAAATCTTGAGCCTTCTCCAAACTCTTTGTCCGGTTATAGAACAAATCACGATAGGTAACGTGGAAGGTTTTACCACCCCGGCGTGTTTCATCGTGGTCAATTAGATCATCGTGAAGTAACGAACCATTATGGAGGATTTCTATCGAATTAGCTGCACGATATAGATGCTTGAGATCAATAGTATCTTTGATGGATTTATACCCAATCGCCACCAGTACAGGTCTGAGTCGCTTTCCTCCTCGCATTAGGTATTCTTTCATATTACCATAGAATTGAATATGCCAGTTCCCATATCGAGAGACCTGGTTAATTTTGTATTCTAGATACTCGGATAATGCCTTGTTCACATTATCAAGTTCTTCATTCCAAATCTCCTCAAAGTTGGACATCATTCTCCACTCTCAATGTCGGATGGCGGCATCTGCCTTTTTAGGGTTTCTAAATTTGTCGAAAAGGTGTTCACAAATAAACGAAATCACAACGTGTATCAGTTGTTTACACGAATATTCGCCCACGAGCCACTGTTACTGCTGTCCCACTCACCTTTACCTGTTTGATTTCATTCCTTCCGCCTGTAACTTCGACGATGACCTTTCCTGGACGGTCCATAAAATGCCCTTGTTCAATGACAATAGTCGATACTGTGTTTGAGGACGATATGATACCGTAGTGTATTAGATAGGAACCCAATCCTCCTGCCGCAGATCCAGTGACTGGATCCTCTTCAACACCTAATGCAGGTGCGAAATGCCTTGCATGTGCGTCAGAAGTAACATCAAGTGCATCCTTAGTGAAGACCTCGATTGCTAGGTAGTCTGCCTCTGCGCTTAGCTTATGAATCAAACTCCAATCAGGTTTTACCCGCTTAAGAGCATCCAAGCTTGTGACAGGGACCATCAGATTGGGTATTCCTGTGCTTACAGTTTGGATTGGATACAGCGACATGATATCTGCAAGGGTTAGTCCAAGAGCTTCTGCATATTCCTTTGAATCATATGTAGCCAGAAACTGAGGCCGTTCATGAGTGATTTGAATCTCAGGAACGCCAGTCTGTTCGTTCTTCACTATCTCAACTTGTAAAATTCCGGATTTTGTTTCAAGAGTTACCATCTTGACATCTTCAACTACTTCAATAAGACCTACCTCTACTAAAGCATGGAATGCCGCAACAGTTGCGTGTCCAGAGAAGGCAAACTCTCCTTTTGGACTCATATATCTTAAATGGAAATCGGCAGAGTATGAACCAGAAACGAATACAATTTCTCTTACGTTGAACTCCTTTGAGATCTTGAGGATTTGCTCTTCACTCAAATTATCTGCTCCGAGAATTATCGTGGCTGGATTTCCACCAAAAGGAACGTCCGTAAATGCATCAACTTGTAGGAATCTCAGTTCTTGCTTCAACATCATCACCGTTAGTGATGCATTCCACTGCATTCATTAATTAATAATTGTCTATAGGATTCGATTCAAGATTTTAGCTCTGCTGACCAACCAATTCAACTCCAGAGATTGCCATTGTTGGCATCACATAGCGACTGTTAACTTCCAAATCGTTTCCAAAGTGAATTTCTTGCATAAGTGACTCGTACAGATTTCCTGACAGAAGTGCATACTTTACTTTGCTCGTAAGTTCTCCGTTCTCAATCAAACAAGCATTCCTGATTTCATTTGAGAAACCACCCGACAGTGGATCAATTTCCGGATAAGCAAAATGCTCTACATATACACCTCGTCTGACATCTGCTATAATCGCTTCTAAGTCACTAGATCCCGGAGGAATTTCTATTGTAGTGGGATTACAGGAAACAGAAGCCGTGAAAGATCCATGAGCATCCCTATGTTGCCTTCTCATACCATTCCCTGTCGACTCAAGTTCATGTTGATTTGCATTATAGCTATCAAATAGATAGGAGCGCAATATCCCCTTCTCAATGGTTGTAGTCTTTCTTGTTGGAACACCTTCATCATCGATAACGGCACTTAGAAGTCCTTTCTCAGAGAGTCCATTATCAATGACGTTCAGAGACTCATGTGCGATCTTATCCCCTACACGGTCAGTCCAGGGACTCGAGCGATTATTCACATTCTCTGCAGATAGTGCATGGCCCAAGATGCTACCCATCATCTCACTGCCCTCACTGGGGGACAGTACAGCAATGATGTCATCCCATTTTTCCTTGAAGGCTTGAGCCTTGATGACTTCCACAGCCTGAGTACGTAGTTTTTCCCCTTTGCTAGAGAAATCGACATCCTTGAGAGACCTAGACCAGATGCGTTGTACGCCCTCACCAACGGATCCATTATCTTCCGCTTTTGCAGTGAAGTAACCATAAACAAGTGTAGATTCAGAACCAGTGTCAACTCCCAGAGAATTGCAGATTTGAAAATTAATAGAACTAGCTCTTAGAACACCGTTGGGTACGCTCACATTGGCATTGGTTGCCGCATATACCAATTCCATACAATAATCAGTCAAGATCGAACTGTCTACTTCTGCAGTGTACTTGTCTCTGAACTGATCACGATTGCCTGAAGGTTTTTTGGGATCGGGGAGAGAAAGGAATTTCTCGTCAGGATTGCTAATCTCAGCCATCTTCTTTGCACGTGTAATAACATCATCAATCCCTTCAGATAGTAATGTAGAGCTCGTGAAGCCAATTTTCTTGTCAATAATGAATTTCAAGCCTACTCCTATCTCAGTCTTAGTATCAGCAATCTTGGGAATATTATCATCAATGTAAATGCTCGAGGTCTTTGCAAGTATCGAATAGACCTCTGCTTGTGAGGCTCCAACTTTCTCGGAGGAAGATACCATCCCTTCAGCGATATCTTGTATATTCATCCTAAGCACCTCCAACAATCAGCTTCAGTCGCATATGCGGCCCACCTGAAGTAACTGGAATAAAGTCTTCCTCACCTTTCCCACAGTTACCCCCAGAGAAATCGAGCTTGTCACCAACTGCATCGACAGTCTGAAGAATTTCAAGTACCTTTCCAGTTATAGATACGCTACGAACCAACTGAGATAGTTCGCCATTCTTGATTACATAACCTTTGAGGCTTGTTCCTTGAACACCACCGCCCACAACATCTTCCATTCCTGAAATTGTCTTGATAATATAGATACCATCCTTGGTATCCTCTATGACCTCTTCATTTGACCAATCACCTGTATCAAAGAAAGTGTTTGTCATCCTAGCAAATATTCTGCGATTATAGTCTTGTGCACGTCCATTACCAGTGGGTTTGACTCCCATCAATGCTGCAGTTTCCAGAGTATGCAAATAACCTTTGAAAATGCCTTTCTCAATGATAGTGGTTCTTGCAGAGGGAGTGCCTTCAGAATCAAATGGAAAACTCCCACGAAGTCCCTTGATACTCCCATCATCAATCATTGACACATACTCAGTACCAACCTCTTTCCCTACAAAGCCAGTCAAGAATGATCTTTTTTTCACAACTTCATCAGCTTCACTTGCATGACCACATACCTCGTGTGCAATGAGACCAGCGATATCACCATCAACAACGGCAGTGAGTTCTCCTGAGGGAGGCTTCTCCGCAGACAAGAGAGCGATGGCTCCCTTCCCATACTCTGAAGAGAATTCATTTGGTTCTATTCCCCGGATTAGTTCAAAGCCTGCTTGTCCGCTCTTGACTCCATAATCAAATTGGGTTCTTGTTTCGCTTCTGGCTACGGGATTGACAAAGAGCATCGTTCGAATCTCATTCCATTCCAATCGAGAGCCTATCGAATTAACAAGGCGATATAGAACTTTTACGTCAGAATATCCGCTGTTGGTGTTGACTATTCGCTCATCTACTTTCTGTGCAGCATCTACTTCCATGAGGATGCTAAGTTTCTCATCTTCAGATACATTAGCAGGATCTTCCTTCACGGATTGCCAGACAGTTTTCTCAAATGCATCAATATTCGAAAGGTCAATCTTTTTTCTTGAATAGCGAGCACTTTTTTTCGCCATCTTTGCTGCTTGAGAGAGTAGATTGGATAGCGATTCCTTCGATATGGACTCAGTGGTGGATGCTTGACCCCAGCATTCTCCTACAAGAACACGGGCCACAGTCCCGGCTTTTGTTGATTTTTGCATCTTCCTGAGGATACCATTCACAACAGTAATCGATGATGCTGAAAGGTCCTGATGACGGATATCTGCAAATGAAACGTCCGAGTCCTCAATGCGTTCAATGGCATGAATCATTGTATCTAGCATATGGGTACACAGTTGATGGGGGTTTTGTCTCAAAGATAAGGCTTGTTACTCACGTAGCAAGAAACAGAATTGGTATTTAGAGAGTTAGAGGGACATTTATGCTATCCATCCATGAGGTATCCTCTTTTGACAGATTCATCTATGAGCCATGAAGCGAATTTCCACAATGAAGCTGAGCTATTCTCGATGTGCTTGTTCCGTTCAATCACTTGCGAACGAGTGACTCCATGCGTCCTCCATGATTCACCTTCTGTATTGAAATTCAGTAATAAGGGTTGAAGACGGTCCATTGCTGCGGCAAATCGTGCTTCGGGAGTTTGCGTTTCCTCAAACTCATCCCAAGTGATTCTAAAATCCAGAGCTTGATCAGTGGGTAAGAAAGAGAATATTCTATCAGCAGCGGCGAGCTCTCGTTCTTTCTTATCCTTACCAGCCTCATAATCGTAACAGAAAGTATCTCCTGCATATATTTCAATTAAATCATGGATGAGGACCATTTTAATGATCTTTATCATATTGAGATCTGTATCATTGCAGTACTCAGATAGAAGAAGAGTCATCAATGCCAGATGCCATGAGTGCTCAGCATCGTTCTCATGAGTACGATCAACAGTGACCAAGGTTTGTCTTAGTATCCTCTTCAGTTTGTCAACTTCAATAATAAAATCAAGCTGATTTCTTAGCCTCTCTGATATCATTGTTCTCAGCTGCGTCCCGTATATCTATCATTTCAGTCCTTCGGCTGAAGGAAAAAAAGTAGTTGCGCGGTAGGTGGCGGGTTCGTGGGAAATCGTGGTAGGAGGGGGGAGTTTCGTAATTGAGGGCATGTAACGAAAAACTAGCCCACGCACCCGCCTTGCATTTATACCCATGTTTGCAGGTAGGA
>JAEORN010000019.1 GCA_016840825.1 Candidatus Thorarchaeota archaeon
GAAGTTGATATAATAATAATAGGTTCACGGGGTTCAGATGGTGGACTTAGATCTGGCGTAGGTAGTTCAGCTGAACGAGTAGTACTTGGTTCTCCTAGTCCCGTACTTGTTGTTAAATAGATTGAACAACTGATGTTCAAGCCAATTTCATTGCAGAATCATAAAATCAGATGCCAAAAGGCATCATTGGAATTTCATTATCCTCGTCCAACTCTCTTACCATTCGCATTACTCCTCTGATACTAAGGAGTTCCCAAGCAGGCTGTGCAAATGCAATTGATATCTGTCTCGCATCTTCTTGCGGGACTCCACTTTCTCTGAGGGTCTTATAGAATTCCTTGGCACCTTTTTTGACTTCAGCTCGTCCTTTACGAAGCGACCACCAGATTTTGAACAGAAGCTTTGATCCACCGCCTATTGCCGTCCCCGTAATGGATGCAATAGACCTTGCGGTCCCCACTTCTACTCAAACTCCTCGTCATATTCGTCGTTATCATTATTTTTTGATTCTGACTGCTTCCTTTTTTTCTTGCCGCGTATGTCAATCGAAGTTTCTTCGCTCACCATACTCATGAGTTTGCTGAAATCAAGAGCTCCTACAAATTTCTTAGTCATTTCAAGAGCTACCTCTTCAGGGATTCCTTCCTCGATGAGATTACTATAGAACTTCCCGATTCCTGTTGCCACGTTACCTGCAGCCTCAGGACTGTATATGCTGCCAATTAGACCTGATATCAGCTTTGGGATTGCATCGTTCAGCGCACCAAAGAGTTCAGGTAATGCGCCTGCTATTTCCTTAAGTTCTTCAGCTTCACTCTTTTCTGATCGTTTTCTCTTTTCGGGGGAAGGGGGTTTGGGGGGAATATCGTCACTCAACTTAATCTTCACCAAGTAAAATATAGACTGGTCACTTACTATATATAAATTGGAAAAAAGTGACCACTTCTTTAGAAACTTGTTATTCCCTTACCAACGCGAAATATCTTGCTCTATCATCCTCATCTTCGATGATCTGCAAAATACCCCGTTTAACAAGATCATTCACTCGTTCCCTTACAATCCTTCTTGAAGCTGTTCCTCTCTCAGCTCTCACAGACGCTGTTAATTGACTGATATTGAGCGGACGGGAATTGTCTAGTATCTGGATGATTCTCCAACTTATATCGTCTTTCTTCAAATCTCCATATCTTGATTCCAATCTCTCGACCTTAGTGAATTTACCCATCAATCGTACCATGCCATCATAGAACTCAAATCCTTCTTTGATGACTTTGGCTGAAGTACGGACTTCCTCGATTCCTGGACCGACCCTTTCTATAAGTTCCTCAAGTCTGGCTAACCTTTCAGAGATTTCATCTAACCTATCTTGTACTTCCTCGATTGTCAAATCCGATTTCGTGTTTTTGGTACCAGCCAAGAAAGTGTCGCCACCTGAAATCAATAGTAGAAAGTGATAAGTTTGACGAATGCCGCGTAGAGATATCTGACCTGAAAAAGTGTTCGAAAACTTAGGAAGAGTAGTAGTTTGACCGGAGACGAAGGTAAAGACGCAGTTGAAAATGTACTGCCTCTACGTGACCTGTTTCATTTTGCACACTTCTCTAGATTTTACCGACTTTATGTACCTGCATCAATTCTCGTGGGGATTGCATGCGGTCTTTTCATGGTCTTCTTTCAGCTTCTTATTGACGCTGCGACAAGAGTGTTCTCTGTGCTTCCATTGTTTATAGCTCCCTTGATTGGGGGTGCTTTCTCAGGTGTTCTCATCTACTTTGGGAGGACGGAGATTCAAGGGAGTGGAATTTCAAAAGCAATTGAGATGACACACCAACCAAGCTCGCTGAGAAAAGGTACGACTCTTACGAAACTCGCAGCGACATCAATATCTATTGGATCTGGAAATCCCGTGGGGCGAGAGGGTCCTGCAGTTCTAATAGGCGCAGGAGTCGGGAATGCTATTGGTCGAAGACTTGGTTTCCGAGATGATTCTCATCTCAGAGTATTCCTAATGATGGGGTCTGCAGCTGCAACTGCTGGTATCTATAAAGCACCCCTTGGAGGTGCTCTGTTTGCTACTGAGGCTCCATATAGAAGAGATGCTCGACTTGGTTATTTTGTACCAACAGTTATTGCTGCGCTGAGCTCATTCGTTGTTTTTATTGGCCTCTATCCATTTATCATGGGAAATGGAGCCGGGCCATTATTCACCTTCAGTGCCGTATACACTTTTAATCTTGCAGAGATTCCTCTCCTGGTCATCTTTGGAATAGTTGCTGGGCTCATTTCGATTCTCTTCGCAGTGAGCCTTATGGCCACCCGCAACTTTTTCACTTTGAAATTTCCAAATTGGGCGGATCCTGTATTTGGTTCACTACTTGCATGTGGAGTCATTTTCGTTACTTCACTATTTGTTGACCCATCTCTTACGATTGCAGGAATGGGATACGATGTGATCAACGCAATCGCATTACATCCAGCGCCTATTACGATGGTCGTAATCTTACTTTTTGGAAAACTCTTTGCATCATCCTTTGTTGTTGCAGGAAAGGTTTCTGGGGGTGTGCTTGCTTCATCACTGTTTGTGGGGGCGATGCTGGGACTATTCTTTGGCGAAATTTTCCTCCCCGACAATGTTCCTGCGTTTATGGTATTAGGTATGGGTGCAGTTCTTGCTGCCACGACTAACACTCCAGTTGCAACTACAATCATGATGCTTGAGATGAGTCACTCCTTTGACCTTGTGATTCCTTTAGTGATTTGCATCTGCGTTTCCTATCTCGTAAGTGCCGGTACCTCATTATATGAGGGTCAGAAAATCAGCAGAGATGATGAAACACCCGGTTTCTTTGCAAATGTTCTTCCTCCCAGAAAGCTTGGTTATGAGAAAGTAGAAGACGAAACTGAACCGGACTCTGATGAAATAAACATACTTTGATACTCATTTTACACCTCTACGAAAGTTAATAGGCAAATACAGGAATATAATGAATTTGTAAAGCGATTGGTTTAGAGGGATTTACACCAGACGCCATATGGTTCCCGAGGAGGATTATTCTTTGCAGAGGAAAGCAATAGGCACGCTCTTGACCCTATGTCTAGTTCTATCAAGTGTTCCTGTTATTCTCTATGTCATGCCCATGGATGAAGTACAGGCAACCAAAATTGAACCGATGAGAATAGACTTCAACACATTGGCTGAAGTTTATGGAGAACAGATTCCAGTAGTAGTCCGTTTTGATCAAGGGTTTACACCTAGACTTCAAAATATTATATCTTCATTGAACTTGGAGTTTAGCCTCGGAAGTGCAAGCAAAAGTCATGTCGGGTCTTACTATCTACTGAAAGGTTCGTCAGCCAATCTTCAGGCGTTGATTGAATTGGGTATTGTTGCAGCCATTGCTCCACAAACACACTCCCAATTCTTGGAATCTCCAAGGGACCTTTCAATTCCTGAGATTAATGCTGATGATGTCTGGAAAATGCTGGATGATTTCAGTAGAAACATCACAGGTCAAGATATCCTCATTGCAGATCTAGATTCAGGAGTTGATTGGCGACATCCTGACCTCTGGTTTGCTGATGGAGGTCAATACACATGGTTTGATCAGATTGTAAATGGCCAGCTGGATAATGGAACTGATGGTATAGATTTCAATCCTGATGGAATAATCATGCCGGATGAAGCCCTGTATTTTCTTGACTTGGATAAGAATGGAATTTTCAATGTGCGAACAGAATGGATTTGGGTTGATAATGTAACTCCGAATGGTATTCCTGACATTGGCGAACCCTTCTTTGTAGTGAATGATACCTCAAGAGACGGTCTCCTTGACACTGGAGAATCATTGATTATGTTGGGAACTCCAAAAACTAAGTACATCTTTGAAATGGATGGTAATCCATCACCAAGTCTACAATCGTGGCAGCGTGGAGTTAACCTTACATCAAGCACACACACTGATGATAGTCCATATGGTGGGGGTCATGGCACCGCAGTTGCTGGAATACTTCTAGGTGGACAGCTTGGCTATCGAGATTATGTTGGTGTTGCCCCCAATGCAGAGCTGATGATGATTCGTGTAATAGGTGATCAGTACACATGGCTATCGATTGAGGAAGGACTTGCCATCGCAAATAACACTGGTGCTGATGTTATTCTCACAGAAGTTGGATCCTGGACATGGCACTATCTTGATGGTAGTTCTTTGGCTGAACATATGATTGATGACTTGGTAGCAGACGGTATTCCTGTGATATCACCAAGTGGAAACCTTGGAGGGAAGGATAAACATGCAATGATTAACACGGTTCCCGATGCACCTCATCTGATTGATTTTTCAGTTCCACTACCAGATGGAACCTATGTCACCGAAGACATTACTGAGGTCTACATAACAGTCCTTACGGTTAACCCAACTGATTTCATCTCAAGTAATTTCAGTTTGTGGATTAATGGATCCACAATCTATCTCCATCCAGGGCTTGGTGAATGGGCTTGGGTCCTAGAATCCACAGTTATACCCGGTGTAAACATTAAATCCTTCACTTCGATTTCTCTAAGAGGTACACGAATGCTTGCCATCTGGATATATGGTTCTCTTCCGACGACACCTTCTGTTCCATTCTATCAGCTCAACATCTCAACACCTGACCCTTCAACTATTCATGCTTACATCTCCGATGATCAGAGTGGTTGGACTGGGGGATGTGTATGGAAAACCGATATGGTAGATAGTCACCAAATCACTTGGCCTTCAACAGCTGATAGAACGATTAGTGTCGCAAGTTATCATACGAGGAATCTACTTGGAGGAACAATCGGAGATCGTGCTGACTTCTCTTCACGTGGTCCCAGGATTGATGGTCTAATCAAACAGAATGTTGCAGCCCCTGGAGGATATGACATAATATCTAACTATGCCAATGAATCCGCATGGGCTACATGGTATAATTACTACGATGGTCTTCCTTTTGGTAAACAATTCGGTAGTTATCGGTTATTCAGTGGAACGAGTGCATCTGGACCTCATGTTGCAGGGGCAGCTGCCTTATTGCTTCAGGCAAACTCAACTATTGGTGATCAACTTCAACCAATAATCGAGCTAACAGCTAGAAACGACGGATTCACAGGATCTGTTCCAAATGCAGATTGGGGTGGGGGCAAGCTAGACATAGAAGCTGCTTTAGCTTACATTACGCCCGGGCCTGATGTTGATGGTCCTGTGATCGGAGGCCACAATAGAATCCCCTTCACACCCAATTCTACTGAATCTGTAACTGTAACTATTACAGTATCAGATGCTTCTGGAGTTGACACTGTGATTCTCTCATATTACAATGGCTCTATATGGTTCAATGTCACAATGACCTGGGCTGTGTCTTATTATGAAGCTATAATCCCTTCATTCCCGAATGGAACTACTATACTGTATCGTTTCTATGCGAATGACACGCTAGATAACTGGTCCACGACTGGGACATATAGCTACACTGTTACCGATCCCGGACCAACAACAACTACAACAACTGGAACCACGACAACTGGAAGTTCCACAACTAGCCCACCTCCTCCTGAAGAACCGGATTATCTTCGGCTAGCAGTGATACTAAGTGCAGTTCTTGCACTGATAATTCTGGCAGTTGTTTGCAATCGTCGGAGGTTACGATGACTAGAATGAGAGAAAGGACAATGATTTTATCCTTTGCTTTCTCGATGCAGCGTGAGCAGGTCTTATATGAGCTAAGTATAAAGCGAAGTTAACGACAAATCAAGACGAAAGGTATAGACCATGAAACAACTTGGCGAATTCATCCTCGATCTAGGGCATAAGAAACACATGCCTGTTGAAGTTCTAGTCGATAATGACAATACACTCATTCTCATTGATTGTAACTGTTGTGAGGAGAATCTGTCACGAAGGCTTCCTGGAGGAGTACTCATACCTATTGCAACCGCCTTGAAAACTTTCTTTGGGGTTCGCGGGATGAGAAATATCGATGTCAATGTGAGTGGATTGACAATGCGTCGTACTTACAAGGGCATTATGGATGAGTCGGACCTTCCTGAGATGACAAAGGAATTAGAGCAAGCAGTTAGTAATTTCACTCGCAAACGAAAGAAGAGATAGACTGGAGAGAGAATACACTCTCCCCAGAAAGGTCCTATTGATTTTCAGCTTGGAACTCTTTGAGATACTCAGCTAATTTGATACACCCTTCAAGAGGCATCGCATTGTAAATTGAAGCTCTCATTCCTCCAACTGAACGATGACCCTTAAGACCAACCAATTCTCTTGCAGTTCCTCCCTCAACACACTTCTGTTCTAACTCTGGTGAGGACATGGTGAATGTCACATTCATAATCGATC
>JAEORN010000153.1 GCA_016840825.1 Candidatus Thorarchaeota archaeon
AAGAGAGATAATGCACATCTCTCAAAGCTTATATACCAAATATTCACTAGTTTCTAGTGACCAATTATTCACTAGTATTGTAATTATTGGAGCTTATTTGGTGATACGAAAGATGGAACAAATCTATATCGATGAAGAACCGGAACAACAAGAACGAGGAATGAATGATATCAACCAAGGGTTCTGGTTTGACGATGGTCTATACAAGGAATGGTTGACATTTCTACAAGGAATCTGGAATTCAGTAGAATATCTATGAGAAATCGTCATCATATATGACATTTTAATAAACGAGAGAATGGAAGTAATCATATGAGTAGCTCAAGGAAAGATACGGACTATCTCGATACAGTGTTCAAAGCACTCGGTCACATCACACGGAGACGGATACTACGTCTCTTAGCACAGAGACCACATTATCCCTATGAACTTAGTAAATCCTTGGGTGATAGCTCTAGAGTGATAATAAAGCATCTTGAAGTTTTGGAAAATGCAGGTATTGTTGCAACGGAAGCAGGTGAGACTAGCCTAGGTCCTGAGAGGACCTACTACAAGCTCCGGTCTGGTTTTGGTCTTTCAACGACTATTCTACCCGACTCATTTGCAGTACATTTACGTCCATTTGAAGCTCGCATTACGACAATTAGAGCACGAATTACTGTACCAAAAGAGCGATACGATGTTCGTGCAGTTCGAATGCTACTTCAAGAGATTGAGAAAATCAATCAGCAGATTGCCGCATTGGAAGAAAAAAGTGTACAATTGGTGAATCAGAGAGGTCTCTATATCAGAAAAATCGAAGAGATCATGGAAGAATGCACATGGGATGACGAAAGTTGTCAACTCGTACGTCAACATATCAATCCTGTAGCTATAGATGATAGTGATACGACTGATAAACCACTTGAGAAGGTTCTAAATATCTTTGAGAAACGATTTACAGATCAAGAGAAGGAAAACGAACCTGAGAATCAAGAGATTTCGATTGAATTCGAATAGTCTACCATTCTAGCTCAATTCGCCATTTCGTTCTGTCACTTCCCAACATACTGGGAACATATTCTATAGGATTGAATGGCATATCAATGCCAGTAGCCTTCTTTACAGTTAGGTAATGTTTTCCTCTTGAGGTTGATAATGTTATGATACCTTGAGCCAATGAGAAGAGCTGGTTCATAGTGACCGAATCTGCGGTATCAGCATGGATCAAGTAGAATTCTATCGATCCATTCTTTATACTCTCTTCTACACTTTCTTTAAAAAATTGAACAACATCTCTTGCTGAGAAATCAATCAGTAACGGAGTGAGTGCTTCAAAGGTGACAACTTTTGGTTCAATGACATTCCTTAGGCTACGCATCATTATGTTAATTTCATGAAGATGAGGAGAACAAGTATGATTTCCTAAAATCTGCTGACCATAGTTTACTTCTAATATATGGAAAGCATCACTTTGTATCTTTGTCATATCTTCCATTAGCTGACGATTTCGTGCCTCTGTGACGACGTTGAGTGTCTTCATCTCATGCTTTAGAGCACGATGAATTACTGTGGTCATGAATAGATCATAATGACTCTCCTGCGAAGCCATTACAAGATATACGTAACCTTTCGGAGGTCTGCTAAGTAGATTATCAACTATGGAAGGGGCCAAATGATTATTCACGGGTCCTCCCGTCATTTATTGATAACCTCTCTACTCAATTCTAAGATGTTTCTTTATTGTCGCAACCAAGGCTTTTCCTGAAAAGGGTTTGATGATGTACTCATCAGCCCCTGCTTCCTCACCTTCCCGAATATCCTTACTGAGTCCTTTTGCTGTAAACATTAGGATTGGAACAATCTGAAATTCTTCTCGGCTCTTTAATCTCCGGCATACTTCATAGCCATCCAGTTTCGGAAGCATAACATCTAATAGAATCAAATCTGGCTTCTCGGAGATTGCTATATCCAGAGCAGCTTCGCCATCATAGGCACATATTACCTCAAACCCATGGCGTTGAAGGAACTTCTTTGCTAATTCAGTGGTGATTTCTTCGTCATCAACTACCAAGATTGTATGCTTCTTCATGTTTCATCACTCAAATAATAGGCATTAAATCGTAATCAAGAAAGCCTCCTGAGAGTATTTGTCTTACAGCTAAGTAGTTTGTACGAGGATTGATGCCGCATATTGTTAGAACACCACTTATCTCTTGAACTCTCAGATGGATGTTATGAGATATTGACTCGCTTCTGATATCCTGTTCTCTGCTAAGAATAGAAATAGTCGTTCTATTTGTTGAAGATAATGACGCAGAGATTTCTGCCATTAGCCCCCTAACACTGGTTGATCCATACATATTCTCAAGTGTGTCAAGAGCGAAAAGCTCGGTTACTTCATGCTTGAATTCCCTTTCAAGCACACCGGACTCATATCTTATTTCTTGGAGGGTCTTCCAGGGGTCTGCATCAATGCTTCTTGTGTTCGAATGCGTACCCAAGGCTTGACGGCCAAAGAAAATAACCTGCTTTTGGACGTGTGATGCATCGACAAATTTCGATAGACTCCCCGTAAAGGTTTCAGGAGACCAACCCTCTGGCAAAAGAATTACTGCAGGACGACCTTGTTGGAGGTGATTGGATAGAAAAGGAATGTAGATTGTCTCTAGATAAGGCACAGAAAGATCATCTACCTCAACTAGAGTAAGCTTTCCCTTTTGAAATCCTCCTGATAGTAAATTGTCTAAACTAACATTTCCTGTTGACATATGCTCAGGCGATGCATCAGGAATCGCATCTCTTTCTACAGTTATCGCTGGGTATTCATGTTTGTACCAAGGAATATGGGTGAATCTTCCATCGAAAAGAGTGAAAAGGAATGAATCTTGGTTTATAGGACGAGATCTCATCTTTTCAATGACGATCTGTCTGTACATTCTTTGATTGTCACGAATCTTTTCTAATCTGAATACTCCATCTGCTGAATGAAATAATGATTTGTTCTTTTCCTCGCCCCAACTACCTTCTGTTACAAGAACGAGCTTCTTTTCCGCCTTTCTCGCGGAATGAATCAATGTTTGTTGAACTGAATATCTCTTTTCTGGTGTAATAGGTTCAATAAAATCAGTCCAAGAATCAATAATAATTATGTCACCATCAGGTAACTTTTGCAAACCAAGGAGTACCTCTAGGTTTTGACCTAGTGTTGCATCTTGGGGTAGATTCTCCTCTAAACTTTGCCAAAATGGCATCACTATGTGTCTTTTCTCCCAATTCATAATTTCACTTGATAGATGTTGACTAGTATACACATAATTCTCAGCGCTTGTGATGATCATTAGAGAATTCTCAAATTTCCGAACTACCTCTTGCACGAATAATGATTTTCCTGTACCAGGAGGACCTAATACAACTAGGACAAAGCTGCTTTCAGATGACAGCACCTCCTCTATAATTGGAGGGATTCCACCAATGGTACTCATGCAATGATCCCCTTTTACCTCTCCTTTGTACTAATTGGCTTATATAGATAAATGGTGTCGGTACCGCTTATCCAATAGTAGCTGTATAATAAATCACTCTGCAATCTTATCAAGGAAATCTATAAAATGTGGACAAATAGTACCTTTCCAGAATAGATTGCCTGTGCAACCAGTTTTGGATATTTGACGCTCAACTCGACATTCAAAGTTCTTCTCGCGGTCATAGAAGATGCAGAGGTCACTTGCAATTGAAGTGTCTTGAAAGATATTTGCTCTTAAATCACGCATACGACTGCTATCATGTGAATTTCTCCATTCAGTTGCAGTTCCAATTGTGTTGCGTATTCTCTCAGCTAAAGTTGAATCTACAACTCCATTTATTTCCAGTCCCGTAATAAGTTGACTAACTTCAGCATTAAAGACTTCAGAGTGATAATATGCATTCAATGCATTTTGCTTTGCGGAGCTATATGCATCTAGGGCTTGATCGAATTTCTCTAGCATAAATAGGGCATCTGCAATCAAGAAACTAATGAGATTCCTCAAATCCTTCATTCCCGAACATTCGACTACTTCTAGGCTTTCGTTATAGTATCTCAGTGCACTGTCGAATTCGCCCCGTTGAAATGCAACATCACCTAGGTTTATTTTAGAAATTGCTATGCCACGCATAAATTCAGCTTCTTGACTTATCTCCAAAGCTCGTTGGTTATAGATTTCCATTTGGTCATATTGTCCCAACCCTCGATCAATCTCGCCGACATTTATCAAAGTTTTAGCAAGACCCACTTGGTCATTCAACTGCTGCTGAATGATGAGTAATTCCTCAAATTGATCTCTTGCTTCCTGATGAAAGCCTTGTTCCATTGAGAGAACACCTTGGAGGTTCTTAGCATCAGCAACGCCTTGTAGATAACCCATACGATCGTATTTTCTTAGGGCAGCATTGAGCAGTTCAGTCGCTCTTTCATATTCTTTCGATTCTTCCAGTACCTTAGCGCGAAAGTATCTAACATCCGTTAATGCAAGATCATGATTCAATAGTCTTGCAGTATCCTCTGCAGAATCAAGACGAACCAAAGCCTCTTCTCGTGCTCCAGCCTGGATATCAACATTTGCCATCAAAATACGTGCGCGTAGTAGTGCTGACTGCACCTTATTTCGAATATTAGAGTCCTTTGCAGTTGCTTGGGTGACCTTATCGATGCTCTCTGAGGCGACTTTCTTTGCTCGTTCAGTGTATCCCAAGTCAATGAGAATTGATGCTAGCTGTCCTGAGAGCTCAGCAAATGCAATATAGTCTTTCCTTTGCCATGATTGATTAACATAGTTCCTGAGATTATTTAGCCATCTGGGATCTAGGCTCTGACGACAATATGCTGCAGCTGCATATCCCTTGCAAAGTATATTGTCAGTTCCTTTTGCCAGGAGCTGGTTGTACCCATACATACCTCTTAAGTATGCAGCCTTTGCACACATTGCTAGGAATCCATCACTCAGATTGTGCCATTCACCACTACCTATATACTCTGATAGAATATCAGTGAAATGAAGAAATTGATCCTTACCTGTCCTAAATCCTGCTATTAACCGATTAGCGATCTCTTTCTTCTCAGACTCAGCTAATTGGTCTTCGTACATCGCGAATTCAGGGATAATGGGACTTTCAATCAATGCTCCGTTTCACTCTCTCGCTCAAGATAGGCCAAATCGAGCACCAAGCCTCAAATCCTAATCAAAAGGATTCTAGTACTTCTATTCGCCTAAAATAGGCTACGCTAACAAATAATATATTTTAAACTACGATGGACTAATAGTGAGAGGATGGAATGGTAAAGGAAAGAATTAGTAGTGGAATTGAAGGTCTCGATAAGCTACTGAATGGCGGATACATCAAAGGACGTTCAGTGTTGATAGCGGGAGGACCAGGAACGGGAAAAAGCATTATTTCATGGCATTTCATCTTTGATGCTATACAGAAGGGTGAAAATGCTGTTCTTCTTTCTCTTGATGAATCTTCAGATATCATTATTGAGGATATGAAATCATTTGGCTGGAATCCCGAATCAGCAATAGCTGAAAAGAAATTGACAATTCTCAGTGGAACTCTTCGACTTGTCCCAACAGAATCAGGTTATGATTATCTAATTGCCTTCGAGCATCCTCTTTTCAGAGAAAAGCCTTTCACAGTCCCACGTCTAGCTGACCTCGTAAAACAGAAGGCACTCGAAACCAATGCTTCACATATTGTAGTTGATGGACTTGGTCCATTGCTTGAATTTGCTGGAAATCGATTTGAAGTAAGGCAGATGGTGTATGGATTTATGAGAGAACTAATTTCTCAAGAATCTACGGTCATCCTGACACATGAGCTTCGAACTCTGGCTGGAGCTCAAAATGATGAGATGCCATATTTCATTTCTGATGGTGTTATCAAACTTGATACTGTTTATGCGACTGGTGATTATATCCGCACACTAAGAATTGTCAAGCTTCGTGGTGCTAGTCATGTCATGAAACCAGTAATGTTCAGGATTCAAAGTGAAGGCGTAGTAGTATTTCCAGATGCTCGATTACCGGAATAATCAGAGTATTGGCTCAACTTTCTTCATCATATCAATGAGATCGAACATGGAAAAGGGCTTTTGCAAGAATCCTCGGGCTCCTGCGAAGAGGACTTGATCATTATCGTCTTCAACAAAATCTGAAATCGCAATTATTGAAACATATGCATCAATGTCAAGTATCTTTTCGATCACCCTCATCCTCTCAGTATCGGATATCGAGAGATCTAGAAGAACGATTCCTACTTTGTGGGAACTGCAGTACGCGAGCAAGTCATCAACATTATCGGGTTCTCCAACAACTGCATACCCTGCCTCTTCAATTGCCATTCTAACAAGTGATCTAAGTAGGGGAACGTCGCCTGCTATTACAACTTTCAAAGGCTTCACCATTCAGTATAGTTTCCAGATTCTTTTATGGCAAGTTTATAATTGAATCAATTTGTTACAGCTGTTTCAACCAAGTCTAGCATATGCCTGATGGTAACAGGTTTTAATCCAAAACTTATAGCCCCATTCTTCATAGCTTCTTCACGAACATTGGCGTCTGCTGAGATGAAGACTATCTTTGCTGAAGGTTCGATATCCAGAATCTCTTTCATCGCTTCCAGACCATCTTTGTTTGGCATTCGGTGATCAAGGATTAGGACATCAGGTTTAGGCTCCATTTCATTGTACTTCTGAACTGCTTCTTCGCCATCATATGCATCTGCGACGACCTCATGTCCTTTAATCGCAAAGACATCCTTGTAGAGCCGGTGAAGAATCGGTTCATCGTCGATTATGAATATGGATACCATGGGGTTTTCCTACCTATGACCGCTATCTATTCAACATAATCCTTCTTGCGTGATGTGTCAACATCATGCGCATAGTATTAGTTAAACTTAGCGTATCTCAGACACAACTATCCTGTTCATAGATGGTATAAAAATGAACTTGTGATTGCATCATTTGTTTCTTTAGCCTCTACTTCACCCTCAATTCTATCAGATATTTACTAAGATCGTGACTATTTTTCTATCCCTCAATTTTGAAATCCTAAATTCAAATCGTATTCCGAATTCATCATAGTTAATTCGCTTTTTTACTGTAATATCAAATCTTTATCTAATCATTTATTATATATGCCTTCTAATATGATTGAATATTTCATATTCAAAGGCATGTTTGGTATGAACATTATTTATTGAAATCTTTATCACAATAATTATGAGTATGTATTCTATCTATAGTCATCTTATGAAGAAGAATATACTAGAAATTCTGTATTCAGATTTCGAATACAAATACATTATACCTTGGTGATCTAACATAAAACCCATACTCAATAACCGTGTATCGCTAGCCTTTTTCGAGGATAATCAGGGTTATTTACTATAGATATAATGTCCTAGAGCATATACCACAGAAACTAAGTATGTGGAAGTTATCAGGTCCAATGTTTGTAACTATGATCCTGGTCTAAAGGTGCCAAGTAGAAATTTCCACATCCCATCCCTAATAACTATAATATATCTTATTATTATATTAATATTAAATTAAAATGCCTTATAGGGTACCATAATGTACCATAAAAGACACAAATATAATACTTAAGCAAATGTTGATACAAATAGATAAACATGAAATTGAGGGATAAAAAAGATATATATCAAATACTTATTTTCTAAAATAGATGTAATATATAACTGATTTTAAAACTAAAAAATCCGTTAGATCTTGATTGCAATGATGGAGAACTTGATCAATATATCGCGAGAAATAATGGCTAAATCGCCTAGAGTCTACACCTTCTTTCACTAGCATCCATAATTCGGAAATATTACAGAGGGTAAAATAGGGAATAATTCTTGCATTTCATTAATGAGTGCGTAGGTGTAAGGCGCATCAGTACCCCTCGAAAGAGAACCATACCATAGCAAACGTGTATTGGAAAATGTATACGTTTACTGTATTATCCCTGTCATACATATACGTGTACTGAGCACAAATTTCCTATTTATCATGAGTGTCAAGCATTAATGTACACGTATATGAGATTGAAAATGATTGATATGTATACTAGCAATGAAAAAGGATTTACTTCAAAACATCCGTAAACGTTAGAACTTTTGCTATTTTTATGTCAGGAAAACCTCCCCTCATAACAAGAGCTATAAAGCCATCTTGATAAGGGAATACTAAGCATCTTGATAAAAAGGAGATATCTATGAAAACAACTCGAGAGATTCTAGAAGCCATAAAATCTGGAGCGCTTTCTATCGAGAAGGGAGAAGAAGCGTTAAGGAAACTCTCTCTTTCGGCAGTCGGCGAGATAGGCATGCTCGATTTGAATAGAGAGGAACGGACCGGAATACCTGAGGTTGTCTTTGCGGAAACAAAAAGCAAAGGGAATCTCCTAGAGATAGCGCGTAGAATCATCCAACAGAAGGAATTCGTTCTTCTAACCAGAGTCAATAGAGAGAAGCTACAACACCTAAAAGATGAGCTTAGAGAGTATACTTTTGATGTGAGAGGAGACGAGAACCATCTCACTGTTCTTATTCATGCAGCTGGCTGGAAAGATCCCTCAAAGAAAGGAAAGATTGCTATTATCACAGCAGGAACTTCAGACATCGTTTTTGCTGAAGAAGCTGTTGCGATATCAAGAGTGATGGGAGTGGAAGCTTTCACCTTCTATGATATCGGAGTCGCTGGTATTCATAGACTTATAGAGCCAGTTAGAAAAATGATCGAGGAGGGTATTGATGCAGCTGTCGTATTTGCAGGTATGGAAGGAGCATTACCCACGGTTCTAGCATCATTAATAGATATTCCAGTTATTGGTGTACCTGTCCCTGTGGGCTATGGGCATGGAGGGGATGGAGAAACTGCACTCTCCTCAATGCTGCAATCATGTGCACCGGGTCTTGCTGTAGTTAATATCGGTAATGGACTTGGAGGAGGATCTATTGCCTGTCTAATTGCTCGAAATGCAGCAAAGAAAGCAGACTAGACTTTCGAATAACGGTCAATATTATTAAGACGGAAATGTGTTGAGAGGCCATGGAATCTAAAGCCGATGTAGTAATCGTTGGTGCAGGACCTGGAGGCCTCACCGCAGCAAGATTCCTATCTGCTCTAGACATTGATTTTATTCTTCTCTCCAAGGAGGAAATCCCTTGTGAGAATAAGACATGTGGGGGATTTATACCCAATCGAGCTCTGCAGGAATTCAGTATCGATCCAATCAAGGAATCCCATCCAATAAAATCAGTTAGGATGAAATTCCCAGGCATGGATATGGTAAAAGTAGACTTTGATGAAGTAATCGGAGTGAATGTAAAGAGAGGGAATTTAGGTACGACCATGAAGGATATGGTAGTGAAGTCTTCCGAAACGATTCGTATGAATTCAAAAGTTACAGGAATCAAGAGAGAAAGAGATTCTATCAGGATCCACTACGATGTAGATGGTGAGGATAATTCCGTCCGTTCTAGGATACTCATTGATGCTAGCGGAGCTAATTCGGTCACTTCGAGAATGGGTTTAGTACGACCTCGAATAAGTAATGAGGGCATGGGATACGGTCTACAGTATCACCTACGTAAGAAGAATACAAACGTAGAGTTTGATCATGCAATAGACTTCTACTATGGTAGTGACTATTCTCCCGGAGGTTATGCATGGGTATTCCCACGAGCCAAAGAAGTAGTAATAGGAACCGGAGGAATTGTATCTCGAGTACAGACTACTGAAAGGAAGCTGAATCAATATTTGGAATATATCATCGATGAAGTGGAACCTACGTGTTCCGAACTATCTGGTTCAGTGATATACAAGAAAGATGCGGCAGTTATGCCATTAGCAGGAATAATCACTCCTTCTTATGATGATGGTATTCTCCTAATAGGAGATGCAGCAGGTCATTGCTCTCCTATTACAGGAGAAGGCATCTATTATAGCATGATTGGTGGAAGAATAGCTGCTTATGTAAGCAAAGAAGCTCTCCAGGAATCAGATGTTTCATCTTCTTTCCTTTCTCGATATGAGAGGGCATGGAAAAGAGAGATCGGCTCTGATCTGAAATGGGGTATGTGGTTGCAGAAACGTTTGATATCAGAAGGATCCTCTGGTATGGGGGCAAGATTTCTTAGATCAGCCAAATCTCAAAGGATCATCGCTGAAATGCTAGTGGGTATTCGTTCAGTAAAAAGTGCGATTTTTACAGTAGCACCGAGCTATATGAAATCGAAACTTGGCTTCTAATTACTTTACTTCCCTATTGGTCTTCTTACTGACAGAACGAATGATTTATATTGTAATATTCGCATATCAACACTCAGTAGAATGCGAATTATGCAATTAATAATCTTTCAATTGCGATTTTCGCATTATATGGTGTAACGACGAAATGTGAAGAAGGTGATGTCTGAACCCTCAATCTTCGATGAACATGAATCATTGACAAGGGGACCGACGTTCATCTTTGACCAAACAAGAATACAATGACCAGGTACATCTTCTTCGCATCACACCAATCGCAGTCTTCACAGATATCACAAAGCAACCGTGGATCAAAAATGGCGTGTCTGCTAGAGAAGAAGAATGGATTTGTGAGAAAGGGACCCTCACAATATCTCTTCCCCCCGACCTGGAGAAACCCAGCAGACTCGCCCTTTCCTTATTCTATTTCCTCATCCATCTCATCAAAGTCATTATCCCAGCTTTCTGAAGGCCATATTTGTCGACCTATCCTCTCTGCCGCTTCACGAATCAAAGGATCATCATCCAGAAGTGCTTTTTTAACAAGGATTTCAGCTCTAATACGATTCAGACTCAAGGCGTAATCCAGGAGTTTATACTTTGACGCGACTTCCAATCGGTCATAGATGGCGTGAAACCTGGCATCTGCTTCAGGAGAATAAATGCTTAGGTATAGCTTGGCGGCATCCAGCCGTTCAAACCTATTCTTGGGTTCAAGTGTGATGCTATCAATCACGGCATGATACTCTTTCTGCATCTTTCCTGTAGATTTCTCCAATGAGATTCGAGATTCTTTTAGAAAGTCTCTTGCGGACATTCTGGATATTGCTTTTGCTGCCCTAGCGCGAACATTCAGATTTTCGGAATTCAATAAAGCTGTTAGTAAGGAATCATGCTCTTCCGATCCAATTTCACCAAGAATGTCAAGAGCCAAGCATTGTTCCTCGATGGACCCTCCTCGAGCAATTGTAGCTATTTTTCCAAGATATGAAACCGTTCTCAAGTCACGAAATTGATCCAATCCAACTACCCGAACATTCGCGTCAGCTGAATCGAAATTTGCAAGTACTCGTCTAAGAATTGCCAAATCACCTAGCTCACGGGAGGGAGAGGTTTTGGCGCTAGTCATATTAGCAGTCAAGCCCGCCCAGTCCGTTTCAGAAACAGGATCAAGCATTGATGAGGAATCATACCCAATCTCAGACATTGCGGAAGCGATCTGACTCCAAATTTTGGTGCCCACCACAGGGTTTTCTTCCGGAACACCTAGCGCTGTGAGTATCTTCCGCCCATATGCAGTCTGAGCCAATCCTGAAATCAGGAAACGCTCTTTTTTGGACCCTCCTACCACAATAGATGAGTAGGGGATACGAAGGGATTTGATTTCGTTGGAACGCCGATCAAGAAGATCAGTTAGAAGCATGATGAAATGGTTATCAGCTAGTTCCGAGATTTCAAGGTGATAATGCAATAATCTTTGGTCGTTATCTGCGAATAGGAGTCTTACTAATTTCAAGAACTCATTTCTAGCCTGTTCTTGATTCTTGGTATAATTTAGTGTTTCAAGAAGCTCATAACTAGAGATATCCAAGCCTACATAGATTGGAAAGCCTCCGAGATAGTGAAGCACATGATCCCTAATCATTAGAGGATTCTGAAACTCTCCTTCGGAAAAACGCCGCAATTCGTATGAAAGATGTACAAACGATTCATCAATTTGAAACTCAGATAGTATACGTGTACTGTTGTAGAAATCTCCGAAATGCATTGCATCAATTAGTTCAGATATTGACACTGAACGCCTCACTATCCCTAGATTTTTCTTAGGGCTCATTTGTCCCTGCATAGACTAGTGAGGCAATATCAGTTATATCCACCACGGTATATGAACTAGGAGCCAGCAGATCCGCCCCTCATCTTATGTACGATAAAGCACTTCTGTCTGTATGCTTGCTCTTCTAGGTCATTAATGAAGTTCTCGAGCTGTTTCACCCGAGTGAATTCTTCCTCAAGTCCTAGATCACGTACTGTGAGGTATGCCTTCTTTTGGTCTATTCGGACATAGAGTCCACCTAGTCCAACGTTGTGTTTCATATACACGGGGTCATCTTGATTCTTGACCCTGTAAAATCCTTGTCTACGAAGCATTCTTGTGAACATCATCATTGTGTCAAGCCCTCCCGGCGGCTAAGACATAAACAGTACACGTATACTTCTATATAAACACATACCCTAAAATGGTGTACACGTGTTGTTCAATTGGGAAGCTTCCCATCGAACATTGAGCTTCATTTCCAAGAGATTTACTAGTAATTTGTGCAAAATATAGTGGCAATTGCTGCACAAAATAGCTGTGTGTTCTTTATAGCTAGCTTCCAACCAATTTTTGCGCCGCAATTCGCGCCAAAAACGTTTACGAAGATTCAAAAAAGAGCGCGCATTAAAAAACTAATACGTTTACTACTTAGAATTAGCGGCGTGTACCAAAAAGAGGGTGTGTACAGGTCAAATGCGCGCGTTTTAGTTGGATTGATAATGCTTAAAATGGCCTCAGACTCCTGCGTGGGGTGAGTGGAACAGAAATATGCAAGACATCGTGGCTGATTTCGTGAACTTCTTCGCAGGACTCCTCGCCCCTGTCGCAACAATGCCATACTCAGCAGTATTCATAGTTGTGGTAAGTGTTTCGTTGGCAGTAATCTCAATAGTCGCTACAAAGATATTCACAGACTTTGATGAGATGAAGGCAGATATGGAGAAGGTCAAAGAGTGGCAAGCCAAATTCAATGAAGCACGAAAGACGCAGGATCCAAGACTTCTGCAGGAAGTCATGGATAGTCAGAGGCAAATCATGGCAATACAAACTAGAATGATGTCTTCACGCTGTAAACCAATGCTGATCTATTATGTTCCATTCCTACTTGTCTTCGCAATTCTGGGTGCAGTCTATGGTAACGCAGTAGTTGCCATTCTCCCCTTCAATCCACAGGATGCACTTGGTTTCCTCGATGGATACATGGGCTACAATGTTCCCGGATCCGGATTTGGGATGACCTACTTCTGGTGGTACCTTCTTTCCAGCTTCGGACTTGGTAACCTAATTAGAAAGGCTGCTGGTCTCCAAGTAATGTAATCTACTCTTCTCGAGGTTTCGTGATTCGAATCGAGAACATGATGAGGACTGCCATGAATGCCATGACCATCGAGAAGTCAAATGCCATCAGGGGACCAAAGGTTTCCCATAAGTAACCAATTATGAGACCCGCAGGGAGTGCAGCTACCCCTATGACCATCTGAAATGCACCAATGATACTGGCTCTTCTCTCAGGTTCAACAAGATCAGCAACCAAAGTTGTCTGAACTGGCGTCAATGCACCAGCAGATAGGCCAAATAGCAGGAATAATGGGATTATTGTTAACCAATCACTGGCGAAATGGGCCCAAGCTGATGTCAAAGCTAGAAAGAGGAATCCTAGAATGAGTATCGGCTTTCTACCATATCGATCTGATGCCACTCCAAATGGATACGCACTTGCTGCATCTGTGAATGTGAATAGGATATACAGAAGAGGAATCACATAGATAGAGTAGTAATCCTCTGCAAACAAAATCAGAAAGGAATAGCTGAAGGTAGCAAGTGCAAATAGTGTAGAAGCTAAGAAGAATAGTTTTAGGTTCCGATTGAGATTTCGGAAACTGATTCCTTTGAATACATCTTTGCCTCGCTTCTCTTTGATAAACACGGAGATGACGATAACTGAGCAAGCCGCTGGGAATGTTGCAAGCAGAATTATCCCCAGATAACCAAGATATGCGAAAAGGATGAAGGTGATGATCGACCCCACGAACGCTCCTGCACTGTCCATCGCACGAAGTACGCCAAATGCCTTACCCCGTTTCTTCTCTTTTACTTCACTCGCAACCATTGCATCTCTTGGAGGACCTCGAATCTTACCTAACCTATCCATTGACTTCGCTATTGCAATGGTGATAAAACCAGTGGAAATAGCAAAACCTATTCTAGATATCATTGAAAGGAAATACCCTGCTTCTATGAAGGACTTTCTCTTCCCGGTTCTATCAGAAGCATATCCAGCTCCAAGTTTTGAGAGTGATGTGATCATTAATGCTAACCCATCCACAAACCCTACTAATAGGAAATCTAGACCAAGATACGAATTCAGAAATAGAGGCCAGATAGGTGCGATCATATCAGAGCTCATGTCATTTAGGAAACTTGCAGTACCAAAGGTGAGAGTTTGATCTTTATCTTCTTTAAATGCTACAACATCAATCGAGTCAATTTCGTTCTCCATGTGCGAACCTTCTATTATTCGGGAAACTTAGCAGTAAAATTATAAAAAAGTGCGAATTCCGTAAGATTTTAAGCTATTCATCCTATCTTCTAGGCTATGACACCTGAATCTTCAAAGGTATATTTCGGTTCAATAAGGCATGGAAATCCTGGAGCGTTTGCGTCAATAGGTGCAAAACTAGACAAGATAGTCGAACATCTCGATTTTTCATCTATTGATAAAAAGGACAAAGTGGCAGTAAAAATGCACCTTGGATTTCGCGACGGTTATCAAACCGTTCCAGTTTTCTTCGTTCGCAGAGTTGTTAAAGCGATTAAAGAGGTTGGAGCATTTCCTTTCATTACAGATAATCCGACAGCAGTCTATAATGCTGCGGAAAGAGGTTATACTGCGGAAACCTGCGGTTGTCCATTGATACCAATTGCAGGGGTAAAGGACGGTTACACTCAGAAAGTAGACTTCGATTTCCATAGCGTGGATTCTCTTGAACTCAGTGGAGTACTCCGAGATGCGGATGCCATGATAGATCTGACACATGCGAAAGGTCACAACTCCTCTGCCTATGGTGGAGCTGTCAAGAATATCGCTCTGGGTGGATACCATGGTCCTAGCAGATGGAGAAAGATACATGGTGTGGAAGCTAGTATCCCATACTGGGATCCTGACAAATGCACACCCGAGCATGCAAAGAAGCTCGTCGAGGCGTGTCCTGATGGAAACATCAACTATGATGAAGAGAATCACAAGCTAAGTGTTTCATTTGGTATGTGCAATCAATGTTTGAAATGTATGGAAGTGGATAAGGACGTGGGATGTCTTGATCTTAAGCCAGAGAACTATGCATTGTTTCAAGAGCTTATGGCTCGAGGTGCAAAGGCAGCATTAGATACATTCGACAAGAACAAGGTCTTCTTCCTGAACTTCATGCTAGATATCACTGCACTCTGCGATTGCTGGGGTATCGGTATGCCTCATGTCGTGAATGATATTGGCATCCTTGGAAGTAAGGATATCGTGGCAATAGAACAAGCTACTTTGGATTTAATTGCAAAGGAAGGTCTCATTGAGAGTATGATACCTCCATTCTTCAACAATGTCAATCTGGATCCCAATGAGAATCTGCATCCGTTTCAAAGACTCCACGGACCTTGGAAAGACCCCTATCTCACTCCGAAGTATTGCCAAGAGCTAGGTTTGGGAACCACGAACTACGAGCTGATTGAGGTCCTTTCATTAGATGAAGTTAAGGATATGAAAGCTCCAAGTGGAGTTAGTGAAACACAACCATCTTTCTTCTAGGTGTGAGAGGAGAATATCTCCTCTCTCAACATTTCTTTGAGGTGTAATGATTGGATGATGAATATCCTCCCAAATGTCCCAAATGCGGAAGCAGGGAAATTGAAATAGAATCCAGAAGTGAGTACACTGGTGGTGGATTTGCCGACAGGTGGGATGAGTTCTTCTGTCGGGAGTGTGGATATGAATGGAGATCTGCCACAAATTCAGGCTACGCTTAGGTAGGTTTGCTATAGATGACCAAGATACTAGGCTTTGGCGATAGTCTGACAGCAGGAACACCGGGATATGAGCCAGGATATGGTGGAGATGTTCGTTCTCAGTACGGTTTTTGGCTCATGGAGTCCGCAAGGCATGAAGGAATTACAACACTGCAGTTTCATAATCAAGGAGTGCCTGGTGAGCTTGCTATTCAAATGAAACCTCGATTGAGACGTCTACTAGAGAAGGAATCATATGATATTGCGATTATATGGGGAGGAACGAATGACCTAGGATGGGGATATGATCCAGAGGCTGTCCATGAAACTCTAGTAAACCTGTGGAAAGTATCATTGGATGCTGGAATACAAACAATCACCTGCACTATTCCACCTATAGGCTCTCAAATACCAGATCATTTAGAGAAGCAAAGGATGTTGAACGAACGAATACTTGCCAATGAGCACCAACTGCAAGACTTCTATGTTGTTGAAGTCTTTTCTGCACTCGCAAATGATAGTGGTACTCTTATGCTTCTATATGATTCTGGGGATGGACTGCATCTTAATGTTGAAGGATATCGAGTTGTTGGAACGAAAATATGGCATGATATCCTACGGCACATAGTATGATTTCATTGTGTTATTTATCAAATCTTGTCATCATCATCTTTTGTGACGTAGATTTATCAAATCCAAGCGGTTTCCATAAGTTATCAAATATTCTTTTTATCTTTGCACTGACTTATATCAAACCCAACAAATATGTCAGGAGAGGTGGAGATTGTGAACCGAGTAGTGCTAAGTATATTTACAGTACTGCTTCTTTTTGGGATTTTCATTGTCCCTGGGGCAATAAGCGGTACAACATGTTCTAGCGAAGATATCTTGAATTCCATATCATTGGAAGAAGATTATCTGCCTTCTGTGGGACCTCTTGATAGGGTCATACGAGTGGCAGTCTATAATGAACCTAACACCACTGTACCAGAATATGGTGCTGGTGGACCGTATACAAACCACTATGATATTCTTGTTGCATTCCTAAATGATCAGGGTTTTTCTGCAAGTTCATTGACCTTTCAAGACATCTTGGATCACAAATTAATGACTGCTGATTTTGATGTCTTTGTAATGGCAAATAATCTGCCAAGAGAGAACATAACCAATTACGTGAATGAATTTTGGCTTGGTGGAGGTGCTATTCTATCATTCGATAGTGCGCTTGGCTATTTGTACTATCATGGAATGATCTATCATGAGGTAAAGGGAGATTTTGGTTTATTCGGAGCTGGTTCTCTTGAAGAATGGGACTACTCATTTCCAAGTTCCATCCAAGTAACAACAAGACACCCTACTACCAAGCACTATAGTCAAAATTATATGATATCGACCTCAGCAGACACAATCGCAACCTTTGATGCAGTCAATGTTCCCAGTCAGGTTGGTAGTCATTTTACGATGATTCTAAATTCCGAATCGCTTGGAGTTGGCTTTGCACTTGATAACCCTGATAGAGGGGGTAGAATTGTACAACTCTCAGGTAACTGCAGCACCATATCAACTTGGCAGGAATCCATAATTACTGATTCAGTGGAATGGCTATGCCCCAAACCAAAAGGACGGATTGCTTTCGATTTATCTCATCAACCAAAAGTAGGAGTTGATCCTTGGGACGAATTGTCTGAATTTCCTGACGAGTATAAAATGTTCAGAGATATCTTGGTTAATCATACCTTCACATTTGACAAACTATATCCAAAAGATACTGGAAACCTCACGACTGCTAGACTTTCGAAGTATGATGTCTTAATACTGGTAGCGCCTAACTACAACTACACCATTGCAGAAGTCTTAGCTGTTCAAGATTACATCTATTCAGGGGGTAGTCTATTTGCCTTTGGTCATAATCCGAACATTGCGAACTTTGATGAAGCTAATGAGCAATTGAATTCCATAACTGAAATTGCCGGTCTTTGGGTGAATAATACGCTTGGAACTACAGTGTTCGCCAAACTTGACGCGATGGAGTTCTTTACTCTAGAAGGATGTTCGACCTTGGATATATCAACTAGGGGATGGGTGAATATTACAGATAATGCAGTTGCCCTTTGGGGACTTTGGCCTGATTTCAACATTGCTTCATCGTATCACGGTACTGGTCGAATCGTGCTTTCTGCAAGTGTTGGGTGGATTGAAGATTTTCATTTTGTAAACGATGATAACAGTCACTTTGCAATTAATTGTGCAAATTGGCTTACTGCCACCTTTGAAGAAGCAAGGGTATTGGTCTATCAGAATGGAATTGGCTCTGGAAATAATGAATACCGTTCTGAACTTCTAAATGCGTTGAATGAGCTAGGGATTGAATTCATGTTTCACACAGATCCCTACTACTTCAATCTAAGCCTATTCTGGGAATATTGGGATATCGTGATTATTGATGCAAACTCACTGTCTCCTGTCCAGTACAATAACCAGATTCTAGAGTATATGGAGAATGGAGGGCAGCTTATAATGCGAGATTTCTACTTCTACCATGCGCCTTATGAGATACCCTATAATCTAAGCTTATACACCTATTTAGGATTCGAGGGAACTGATAATAATATCCAAATGGGTCCACCTACAGTATATCTGTGGGAATATAATCACGGCATTTTCAATCACCCAATTGACTATGGATCATACAACATTTCCTCAACCACTCACTGGTTTGGAACTGACTTCTGCAATGTCACACTCCATGATAATGCGACTCCACTTGCGGGTGTCACGACGTATGAATCTATAACTGAAGCCGCAATCGTGGAAAGTGTCGAGGGTAGAGCAATATGCAATTTCTTTGCACTCACAGAATATAATGAGGACACTGACGACTCTACTTATCCGGATAGCTATGAGCTATGGATGAATGAGATTGCGTATATGATGCGTCCCACCATAGATACACCTGATGATCGAGTGATAGAATCTGGCAGTGTAGGAGAGGATATCATATGGATGCCATATAGTGACAGACCCTATACGTATGACATCTGGATCGACTGGGAATTGTATGAAGAGAGAACATGGGATGGAGGTATTATTACCGTGTCTCTAGATGATCTAGATGTAGGGACATATGAAATCTTTGTGAGAGCGATAGATACTGCAGGATATGCTGGTACAGATTTAGTTCTAGTAATAGTCGAAGATACAACATCTCCAGAATTCGTAGATGGACCAAATAACCTCCAGTACCAAGAAGGAACTGCAGTTCACATGCTGAATTGGACATTCAATGAGCTGAATCCTGACTCATGGGTCCTCTTTATCAATGGCTCAATACAAGACAGTGGAACATGGGATGGTTCGGAAATATCTGCTGATGCAGGGGGTCTGAGTGAAGGCTATTACAATGCAACAATTGCTGTGAATGATACTTCAGGGAATATTGCTACTGACACTGTGAATCTGGAAGTTACTGCACCATCTACAACAGGCTCAACAGATACTGCAACATCTGATACAACAACTGACACCGGAACCACAGAGCCTCCACCTGATGATAATACAATGCTTATCATCAGCATTGTAGCCTTAATTGGAGTGGTGGTCGTGGTTAGCATAGTTCTAATGAAGAGGAAAAAATCGTAGAATAATTGGAGAGCCATAAATGGCTCTCTGCGATTTCCTTCAAGGTAAATCTGAATTTCAACTGATTTATATTCCTAGAAACGTGTGTGAAGTGATGAGGTGGAGATTTGAAACACGTAATACCATCAATAATGGTAACGTTGTTTCTTGTAGGTATGTTCATAGTACCCATTGTAGTCACCGGTACTCATGCGCGTCTACATGAAACGATGCTGGATCAGAGCAATTGGAAAAACGGATATGAGAATTCGTGGCTTCCTCCAGACAGAACGGTGAGAGTCGCTGTCTATAATGAAACAAACACAACAGCACCTGTATACGCAACAAATCCAGGAGTATTACATAACAATGCGTCAGGTATGAGAGATATTCTACAATCTCAGGGATATGATGCTACACTCATAACAACGAATGAGATTTACAATCATGAATTAACTACTGCCAACTACGATGCATTCGTAATGGTCGATAATTATCCTAGGGAGAATATAACGAATTATACACTTGATTTCTGGAAAGGAGGAGGAGGTTTAATCTCATTTGGTGGCGCTGCAGGTTTCCTTTGCTATTTTGGAATACTACCTCCTGAAGCTGCACTCACTTCAGGATATTCAGTCTATTGGATCAATTCTGCAAATGCAGTCAATGTCACGGCTCGTCATCCAGTTAGTAGGAACTACCAAATCAATCAGACACTTGCTGAAAGCCCTGTAGGAGACCTTTGCTGGATCTGGAGCGCATTGCAAGGCACATCTATATCAAATGATTTGACAATGGTAGCTCGTTCGAATAACAATCCAGATTATGCATCTGTCATAGCATATGACCCCTCTACAGTGGGGAGAGGAAAAGTAGTTGCATTCAGCGGAGACAATAGCGGAACAGTCTATCCAGAACTAGATATGATGATTGCTGATGCAGTTGAATGGATATGTCCTCGTCCTAAAGCACGAGTTATTTTTGATCTGACACATAATCCGCTATTTGGAATAGACCCGTATGACGGACCATATGTTCAAAATTTAGGTGCTTTTTATGGAATTCTTAGAGATGAATTGGTTTTACGGCGATACACATTTGACAAGCTCTATCCATCTTCAGGAGGTTTGTCGACAGCTACCCTCCAGCAATATGACATCTTGATGACCGTCTGTCCGGGACTTAATTTCACAGATCAGGAGGTCTCTGATGTTACA
>JAEORN010000020.1 GCA_016840825.1 Candidatus Thorarchaeota archaeon
ATCATGCTTGCTGGTGATGCAGCATGTCATTGTTCGCCCATCACTGGAGAGGGAATCCATTACTCTATGATTGGAGGAAAACACGCCGCTGAGAATGCAGCTGAGTGTATACTGAAAAACAGCTTCACCGACAGAGACCTCTCAAAATACGAATCATCTTGGACCAAAGATATAGGTTCAGATCTGAAATGGGGTCTTTGGTTGCAAAAGAGGTTTCTTGAATCAGGGTCAAGTTCGATGGGATCTACATTTCTCAGTTCAGACAAATCCACGCGAGTCATTGCAGAGATGTTAGCTGGAACTCGTTCTATTAGGAGTGCTATTCTTGCAGCTGCTCCGAGATATTTGGTGTCCAAGGTTCGAAGAGATTGAATTAATTCAGCTCAAAGGATAAACACCCTTTTTCGCAGCGTAGTCGTACAATTCCAGGATTTTTTCTGGAGTAGCTTCTAATTGAAGATTATGTGCTGGTGCCAGTATGTATCCACCCCCATGTGCAAGTGCATCTATTCGCCTTTCAACCTCTGCACGTACTTCCTCTATTGAGCCTTGGGCAGACATCACATGCTGAATGTCTATGCCGCCATGGAATGTAATTTTATCACCATATTTCTCCTTGAGCTTAGCTGAATCCATTCCCTTTGCCAGTGGTTGAATTGGATTCAGGATGTCAACTCCTACATCTATCAAGTCCTGCACTAATGGCTCAACAGCTCCACAAGTGTGATGGAGGATTTTAACATGAGGTGCTCTCCGATGAATATCATCATACACCTTCTTGTGTCTGCTTTTTATCATGCTCCGGTAGATTCTGGGACTCATGACAAGTCCATTCTGATGACCAAGGTCATCACCAAATTGGAAGACGTCTAAGTAGTCACCTACCTCATCTAGAAAGACTCGGTTCATTTCTATAACGAGTTTCATGCTTTTTTCCATCATAGCTTCCGCCAGACGAGGTCGGCGAAGCAAGTCAACAAGATAGTTATCGAACCCTCTCATGAAATGAGCAGGCATCTCAACGATTCCCCACGGACCACTTCCATACCCCACAACAGCATAATCAGTTTCTTCATGCAAATGTTTTGCCACCTCTCGGACTCCATCCATTCTTGATGGATCATCCGGATCTGGCCACTCATACTCCTCTACTTGTTCCACTTCTGTGAATTCTGCCCACGGGTAGTAGGTAGTTTCAGTATACAATCCAACCTGTTTCGATCCAAATCCAAACTCGTCTTCATCAGAGCCATCAGGGAGAGGATGAGGTTTAAAGTCTGCAGAAGATTTCATGTGGACGTGTCTGAAGTCGATATGTAATCGCTTGAGTAGTTCTTCCGACGTTTTCCATGTAGAAAAAAGACCCCACCTATGTGTCTCAGGAGCGACGATCCCAAGATAGTTTCTAAGGTTAATATACGCTTCTTCAGTAGTCCAATAATCAAGTGGAATTCGATCAGGTTCCTCATGATCCACAGTTTTATGAAATCTCTCTCTTGGCTTCAAGGAACATCACCCAGTATCTATTGATACATAGTCTCTGCTTAAATTGAGTTCGGACATCGATTCCTTGAACAGTTATATCAGATAATTTATATTGCGATATTAGTAAAATAAGTGAGTCGGTATTGCGAATTATGCAATATCCATCTGTAATATTGCGAATTTGGCAGATGTTTCAGATTTGAATGGTGAACAAGTTGACAGGATCTCACATGTGTAGCATTGGAAATCTCTCCTCACAGTTATCAATGGCGCATGTAGATTGCACATTTGCAACTGACAGATACGAACTCGAACAAAACGCAAAACCGTGGAGCGAGCTCTTCGAGCAATTGGGACCAAGTTTGAAGAGCTCCTTATCACCATCCCCAGATGGTGAAACTAAGACGAGACCGCTGTATCAAAAAGCGAGAGCCATTAACAACCACGATGGAAAGAACAATAATTCATCGACAGCTTTGACCAAGCAAGAAACCACCACTTTCTCCAAGACAGCAAATACGTACGTTAGAAGTATTTTCCCATTGACACAGCATACCTGATTTATCGACAGATCAAAGACTACGACGGTCTCGTTTCCCTTTGCAGGACATCACTGATTAATCCCACACTCCATCGGACCAGCGAGTGTCAATCTCAGCTTCAGCCATCCTAACAATCTCTTGAGATTCATCGTTGAGAGCTACGCGAATTATTGAAGCAGCACTTTGCTTATCCATTGATTTTGTTACTCTAATAATAGCTCGTCGAATTTCTTCATGAGGACTTTCAAATAGATGAAGCAAGATTTCACTTGAATCCGAGCCCCCTTGGAGAACCACTGAATTAAGAGTTTCATCCATCATTGTAGTTGGCATCCCTTTTGCTACCAGGTTATTGAGAATCATACTGATCTTCGCGATATTAACAACAGGAGGTTTTGTTGCAGGGAGGGGCGAGATGAAACCCATTCCTGCAATTCTTGAAGCTAGTTCGGAATATGCACGGGCAGCTACCGTTCGGATTGATTCGGATTTATCATTCTTCAATATGTCATCAAACAAATCCAATGTATCTCTATCACCAAATTCACCAAGTTGTTTCAATGCTCGAGTTCGTAGTGAATGAGAAGGCGTAGTAGCAATATTCGTCAGTACATCGTTGCATGATTGCGTTTTTGCATCATAAATAACCATCAAAGCAGTATGCTGCACATTGAAATCACTTGAATAGATATTCGACCGAGCTGAACTCACTCTATGCAATACTGTGATTTCGCTAGATCCGTCAGATTGAGTAGCCCTATCATACATCATCAATTGCTGTGTTCTTGAACTTCTTCTTTTCTTCACATATTCATCCCATTGAGCAGAATCTATTTTCACTAGCATGGGTTCAGTATCTAGACCTGTCGATGCTAAGCTATCTCTAATTGTATCATATTGCAGTTCAGAAACGACAATATCGAACGTTCTATGTCCATGGGCGGCTGTGACTATCTTTCTACCATAATATGTTTCCAATAAATCTGCAGTGCAATACAGCCGTGGTGTCGTATCTTTGAATTGAATTTTGCAGCTAAGAAGTTCTTCTGTCCTTCTTTCTAATATCGAGGGGATAAGTATTGCATATTGACCCTTGCTTATTGTCTGAATGTCTATACAGAATTGATCAAATCTTTCATCTTGCTTGTCAACTAGTCCTCTGATGAAATCAACCATGAATGTTTGAGCATCCTCATGTACTGCACAGCCTTCCAATAATTCCAGGACATTCCTCGATGGCATCTGAACTGCGAAATATATGTCCCATAGTCCCAAGTAATGGAAGATATGATCTCTCTGAGCTAGAGTGATATGGGGCACAGTCTTTTCTATCTCTTCTAGTCCTGAAACCAAACCAAGTAGTGTGCCATCTCTCAACGCTTGATCAATAATCTGAGTGCTTGAAGTGTAATTTCGTTCGTTGACTGCAACCTGAAAACTGAGGACCATGTCTGTCAATTCAGCTCAGATGAAACATCATTTGTATATCTTATCAACGTAACCTCTCTACTAGTAAAGAGGGTGAATGGCCCAGCTTCTGCATAGCTAGGCCAATAAAGAGGGTGAGGAGAACTAGGACCCAGATCCTCGCATTCGATGAACAATGAAGCACTTTTCACGATAAGCCTGATCTTCTAGATCATTGATAAAATTCTCAAGTTTCTTTACCCGAGTAAACTCTTCTTCAATCCCAAGGTCTCGAACTTGTATCAATGCCTTCTTGTGTTCAATTCTCACATAAATTCCGCCCAGTCCGACACCATGTTTCATGTACACTGGGTCGTCCTGGTTCTTGACTCGATAGAAACCCTGTCTTCGGAGCATTCTACTGAACATCATCATATGTGTCGTACCCTCCCGGCGGTAGACAAAGAGAGTACACGCTAACCCTAATATAAAGGATTAGGGTTTTGATAGGTAAACGTGTGTTTTTCGCGCCATATCCTATTCGATGGGAGCTGCCAAATACGATACAAATTAATAAAATATGGATTCAAAATTGCACAAAATGATAATCTAGAATCATTTAACGAAACAAATGAGCTAACTAGCAAGTTATTCAGCTTCCAAGGAATTTGAATGGCGCGAATTAGCTCAACGTTTACAAACGCAGCGAAAGTGTGGTCCTGGCAGCTTCCCTAACGTTTACATAATTGAGAAGGCAACGTGTACAACGAGGACGCATAGCCCGTATTACCCCGAAGTGAGACAAAGCGAGACACAATTCTTTGAGACAATGAGTTCATCTTTGAAGTTAACAGCTGATATAGCAGCATATGCATCGTAGTCATTCGTTTAGTATACGCCGCCACTTGTGAGGTCTTCAATTGAGATAATCGGTTACAAAACCCTTTTCTGATTTCTTTATTATTGGAGAGAAAGATGAGGGCACTGGTGCAATGACGATTGTGTTAAC
>JAEORN010000154.1 GCA_016840825.1 Candidatus Thorarchaeota archaeon
ATATAGTAATAAAACTCGATATACTTGGGGACTAGGGACCGATTGATACCAGGGGTTCCTGTAACGAAAAACATCAGTAGGAGGGGGGAGCCCCTCGGGAATATTGAGAATTCAAAATTCCGCTATGGATACCTTGGTCCCCATTGATATCCGTTTAATCAAAGAAAGCGAAAACAATCTTGGATGACGGAGAACTTTGAAATCACGACATGCCCCCGGAGTCTGAGAGACATGACAAAGCAAAAAATCCACGTAGCATTTATTGGGAAACAAAAAACCTTGGAACAGCTAGCAATCAGGCGGAGTATCGATAAACTGATTATTGTCTATTCCCAAGAGCAGAAACCGCTTGCTGATAGATCAATTGAGCATTTCTCAAGTTTTGGAATCGTAGTTGAGTCGGTTTGTGTCCTATCTGATGATTTCTATAACATCCTCTCATCAATTCTATCTGCCTTAAACCAACGGAAATTCGATGATTATCAAATTGAGTTTAGCATATCGTCTGAGAATAGCGTCATCATTCTGGCTGCTTGTGTCGCTGCTGCCATAACAAAAGCCTCGATTTTATTCACCTCCGACATTGGACCATTGCAGATATCCGAAGTATGGCCTTCTGAGTTGGTCAATCTTACATTGAAGAAGCGGGAAATCCTTGACTATCTTGAGAATTCAGGCAATCCAGTTGCTCAAAAAGAGATTTCACGAAACACTGGAATCCGACAATCTGGTATTTCTAGGCATCTTCGAGATTTAGAGCTTGCAGGTTTTGTCGAAAGAGACCGCATTGCCAGAATAAAACAAGTTCAGATAACAGAATTAGGATCTGTCATACTCCATCACAAGCAAATGAGGAAGCGACGAGTTTGGGATGCCTTCGCAAATCGAGCCATTGAAGGATTGCAGACGGTGGGCTGAATCAATGTGTAACGGTGTAACTATTACACAAGCTTGTGAGGATGCTGCATTGATGAGAGACTACACAAGGCTGTATAATACTGTAGATTCCTTTGATAATCCTGAACATATAGAACTCCCCACAGAGTATTTTCAATCCTCTTTCTCGTATCCAACCGTCAATTTGTCTGAGGACTTCATACTAGTCCGAAATGACGTTGGAGAATTAATCGCATCTGGAACGATTTTTACAGAAAATAACGCCTCACATACCTCTAGATTGATGATTCAGGTCCATCCTGACTATAGATGTCAGGGCATCGGCACTGAAATATTAAATCATCTAATGCAAGTCGGCCTGCAGCGAGGATCATTTGAATTTGTCTGTCGCGTTCCAAGCTATCGTTCTTACGCTGCGACTTTTGTAGAAAAACATGGCTTTAGCCACGACTATACATGGATGAAAATGCAGATTGAGCTCGGGAATCCTCCGCCTGTCTTCTCCCATCCAATAGGATTGACTGTGCGTGCGCTAAATGTGAAGAAAGAACTCGCAATATGGGCGGATCTTCAGAATACGATATTCAAGGGTTTTCCTGGGTATGAGGCTGTTAGTACAAAAGACCTTGGTGCCACAATAAAGCACATCACCTTTGACTCAAGCCTTTTAGTCATCGGCACATACTTCTCTCAACCTATTGGATACTGCTTGGGATTCTCTGTAGAATCAGCGAGTAAAGAGAAAATCCTCCGGATTGAGGGTATGGGAGTCTTGCCAGAGTTCCGAAGGAGAGGTTATGCCTGTGCAATAGTGTCTGAAATTCTCAAGCGCGCATACATAAAGCAACATGTATCTTCTGAACTAGTAGTACGCAGCTCCAATAGTTCTGCTATTGGTCTCTATGAAAAGTGTGGTTTCCGAGAGGTCTACAAACATCTGTGGTACAAAAAAGCTGTTCCACATCGCAAAGAAGGACGGGATGAGATTGGTTGACAATCTCATTGAGAAAATGTCGAGAACATCGAAAGATGCTCTCAACGAGTTTAATCTGGACATTTCTTGTGATCCTGATATTGCCAACGAGAAACTCGTAATGATTTTGAATAAGAATAGTGGTTTGGCAATCTACTCTCATGAATTCTGCAAAAGCAATCTGGATCCCCAAATTATCTCGGGTTTCATATCAGCGATGACCACCTTCATGGGCGAGATGATGGGGAACCTACAGACCCACTGGAAGACTGAGTACGGTTCAGATTCAATACTTCTTGTAGAGCACGGAGCATGGTCTATTGGAGTTCTTGTAG
>JAEORN010000155.1 GCA_016840825.1 Candidatus Thorarchaeota archaeon
CAGTTGATATTGAAGAAGCAAGATGGAAGCCCTTCAGAAGAACCCTAAAACCCACACACAGAATGAGCTTGGACCAGATATTCGATTATGCACGGTCATGTGCTGATGCTGGAACCATGATGGCTACGCCAAGAGTGACTGAGGTGGTCCTGATCTCAACTATCATTGAGATGCTACAAGAGATACAATATCTCAGAGAGAAAGTAAAGCACCTCGAGAGCGAGAAGGGACAAGTATGAGAAGAATAGGCTGGCTCCTTGATGCTAGCGTGAATCAAAAGACACAGTCGCTCACACTCTGGATAAAGGAAGATGGAAAGACAAAGGGCTATACATACGATAGCTTCAAGCCATCACTCTATGTTAGTACAAGTATACTTGAGAGTCGAGACTGGACTGACGAGGATGTTCTCCGAACAGTATCGCAACATCACGATGTAGTAGACGTAGAGATCGTTCGCAGATTCACATCCGTCTACGATGAGGAGCCACAACGGGTGCTATGTGTTTCGACAGAATTGGGAACACAGTCAGAGGTAGCAAGAGACCTTGAGAATCTACCAGATTCCATGATTTTCCATGAAGAGATTGACCCAGTACAGCAATTCTTCATGGCAACAGACATCTTTCCCTTTGGACGCGTTGATTTTGAGGAACAGAACGGGATGGTCACAAAGATCACTTGCATCGATAGCAGGGATGACGCAGAGTATGATACACCTGAACTTAAGGAGATGGGAATCGAGGTGGTGATAGACGCCGAAGGTTTGTTCCCACAATTCGAAGACCCGATACGCTACGTCGAGGTCTATACTCAGGGAAAGGTCATACGAATAGAGGAGGAAGAAGAGCGGGAGATGCTTCTTCTACTTCAGAAAGCCGTAGAGGACATCGATCCAGATGTGATAGTAACTAGGGGCGGAGATGACCATCTCTTCAGATACCTGTCATTACGGGCCAAGGTAAATGAAGTACAGCTCGTATTCTCAAGAGATGGGGAGAAGCTTGAGGTTGCACAAAGGGAGTCAAATTCATTCTGGCAATACAATCAGATTGTCTTCAAATCAGGAAATCAAGTGATGTTCAATGGACGCCTTCACATCGATAAGAAAGAGAGTCTTTACTACTCCCCCTCAGGGATGGAGGGTGTGATAGAGGGGTGCAGGATGGCTTTTGCGCGTCCACAGAAGGTCGCACGAATGTCAATAGGCACGGCAAATGCATCAGCACAATTCTACACAGCTCACAAGATGGGTATTCTCATCCCTTCAGTGAAACGGAATCCTGAGTTCCTCAAAACGGTGAACGATCTTGCGACAATTGACAGAGGCGGACTAATCTTCCAGCCACGCCCGGGAATATACGAGAATGTTGCAGAAGTTGATTTTGCATCAATGTATCCAACACTTATGGTCACACGGAATATCAGTCCAGAAACCATCTGTACAAGGAATCAATGTCCATACAATTACCAATACTGTATTGACATCCCAGAGCTTAGCTTCAAGATATGCAACCGCAGAAGAGGCATAATATCGAAATCATTGGAAGTAGTCGTACGAAAGAGAAATGAGTTCAAGGAATTGATACTCAGAGGTGACGATACAAAGAAGTACAAGCTCAAGCAGAACACGCTCAAAGGGATTCTCGTTTCGTGTTTTGGATACCTAGGTTTTAAGAACGCAAAATTCGGCAGGGTAGAGGCACATACGGCAGTATGTGCGTTTGCTCGAGATGTCCTCCTTAAAACTCAAGAGATAGGAGAGGAGATGGGATTACATACAGTCCATGGAATCGTGGATTCCCTTTGGATGAGCTCAGATGAGAAGCTTGACTATGATCACCTTCAGGAGTTCTGCGAAAGAGTCAGCAGAGCAGTAGATATAGAAATGTCACTAAAAGGCATCTACAAATGGATGGTCGTCCCATCGTCACGGATGCATCCTTCAATTGCTCCACTAAATAGATACTACGGGGTCTATCAGAATGGGGGAATAAAGACCCGGGGTATAGAAACACGGCGTCGAGATACGTGTATGTATGTAGGAGACTGCCAGAAACAAATGATTGAGGTTCTAGCCAGAGGTAATAACACGCAGGAGTTTCTCGATTTGATACCGGAAGCGTATTCCGTTTGCCAAAGATTCATTGACAGGCTATACAGAGGAGATGTTGACCTACGAGACCTCGTTCTACATTCACGTCTTACTCGTGAACCTCATGAATATAGAGCGACCTCGCGTGCTGCAGTAGTTGCGAAGCAGCTAGTAGCAGTAGGAAAGGAGTTGCATGCAGGGCAAAAAGTGCGATACATTATGGTAGATTCTGATGCACCAAGCTCATTCAGACGCGTAAAAGCCCTTGAGCTAATAGACAAGTCAACGCCCTATGATCCTAAAGCCTATGCGGATCTCTGCGTACGAGCATTTGAGAATCTCATACCAGCGCGGTATCTAGACCCTTCGATCAAAGAGTCTATGAGAGGAGTAACTATTTCTAAACTAGTGTAGTCATCTACTCGGTTACTGCTTGTGCTTGAAGGACGATGCGAGGCTTTAGTTCCCTGATTGGAATTCCTGTTTCCTTGGCAACCTTTACTATATCATCAGCTTCTGGCTTGATGTTTATTATGCTACCATCAGACCCTCTGGAAACTTTAACTCGAACCATGAACTCCTTGTCATCAATCTCAAGTCGGCAAACAACAGTGTCACGTTGAGCCTTGAGCCGATTCCATTCAGTGTATCTAATTCCTAAGGTTCCGAGATGTTTGATCATGAGTTCAGCGATGCTCTTCAGTCCGGCTTTAGCCGCGATCACTTTCACCAAAAAACAGGGACGATTCTTCTTACCATATGCAGGAATCATGATGACATCATAGGCGAGACCTTCTGATAGCAGAACTTCGAAGAGATTACCCATTACTTCACCGTCAACATCATCAACATTAGTTTCTATAACAATAACTTCGTCTGCATTCCAGTCTTCAAACATGTCCTTTCTCTCCATTCCTGATTTCTTCGACTCCGAAGGTATTTCCTTTTTCTTAGGTTTCTCTTCTTTCTTAGGTAGTTCTTTTGGTTTCACTGGTGGAGCTTTCTTTTCAGTGCCTTCAGGTACTTCCATCACTCCTACTGAAAAGCGGAGTACATTAGGAATCTCACCAAGGTCACGAGATCCCAGTCCAACACCTTGCTTTTCAAGTATGAAGCTCTCAGTACTTTCTACGAACTCATCAACAAGTGTAACAAGTATTGCAGCGCCGGTAGGTGTGAGGACTTCAGTATTAGCATCACCTGGATGAACGGGCATGTCATGAGCAACTATTATCTCAGAAACAGCAGGTACAGGAACATCTAGAAGTCCATGTTCAGTCTGAATAGACCCATTTCCAACTGCAACAGTAGTACAGATAAAGTTGGTATCTTGAAGATGACCTGATTTCTCTAGAAGATAGGCAGTACCAATCACATCAAGAATAGTATCAACAGTCCCTGTTTCATGAAGATGTAATTTCTCAACAGGAGTGTCATGAGCCCGAGATTCAGCTTGAATAATCTCATTTAATGCGTCCGTGGCAAATTGAATGGCTTTCTTTGACAGCTCAAGCTCTTCTGCAACTGATTGAAGTATCTCCTGCAATGAACTAGGACTAAATCTTACGTCTTTGTCCTTTGACACTTCTAGTCGCTTACCGGAGATGCCATTCACTGTGTCTTGATGAATCCTTACTCTAATAGCGGGATCATAAATGAGTAGACTTGCAGCTACTGGCACGATAGCCTCATTATCACCAATCAGGTCTATCAGTGCGGAGAGGATCATATCTCCTGATGCCCCAGCTTTGGATGCATCTATCAGTATCGTCTTACTCACTCAGCCCATTCTCCGATTATTCTACTTCACTGACGGGAAAGCAGGAAAGTCCTTTTCTTTCTTTCGAGCGTGTATCCTCTTGGTTTATACTTCATATAGCAGTCTCTTTCTTACGCCATTGTTCGAAAATCGCCATATACATGCACTCCTGAGGGGCGATCCACATCTCTGAGGAGTCAAAGGCTTGGTCCACCATCTGTATCGGAGCGTTTCGAATTAATGCGGCAGGAATCGATTCATTGGATTCGCCCATCACTGCTGTACAGGCGGATGAAAGATTATCAGCTATAGCTCGGCGTGTTATCCGGAGCTCATTTCCAAACAAATCCAGACGCCCTCGATCATCAGCTACAGGACGAAATCCTGCTACTCCTAATGCCATTCCAATATTCCCTAGACGAAGAGGTTGTGTCCTGCTGTCGATTATCAAAACCCCAACATTCTTTCCAAATCGGTCTCTAATCTGATGTCGAATCCGTTGAGCGCTATTCTTAGGATCTTTAGGGAGTAATGATGCATACCCGGGAGGAACATTTGATTTGTCTACCCCTGCATTTGCCATGAGGGTATTGTTCTTGATCGTTAGGAGGACATGAGGAATTCCTCCAAGAATCTCATCTGCTTCGTCAAGTACCAATTGAGCGACTGCAGGGTGCATCACGAACTTCTCAGCTAATTCTTGAGCGTGGGGTGACACTAGAACATCATTAAGGTTCACAACTTGTCCTTCTGTAGTACCAAGGGGAGTTTCTGCAATTCCAAGAACATCATTATCTTCAAAACTATACCCGGTTTTTTCTAGACCTTGAGATATCACATCTAAGAAGTCATCTCTCTCTGTGATAATTCTGGTTTTAATTGGAATGACCTGCATGATATGCACCGAAATAGAACTGATTCTTGCGACTCATAAAGACTTCTTCTTGTCTAGCTAATCAGCTCTTTGACGTTTCATCCGAGCACCCATAATGCATTTGTCACCCTTGCGACCGCCCATCGGATTATTTCGAGTCCCCATTGAGTTCATACAGCGCGCAGCGACTGCAGCGCCATATGCTAATCCATCCTCCACGAAGACAAGTTGATGCTCCTCTACCCATGGCGTTCCATCATCTGTCTTCAAGAGTGATGCAATTAGATTTGGCTTGTTACCAGTCGTAATTGCTCGTCCAGTCATACCCAATGATGTTTCAGGGAAGATTAAGCCATTCTTTTCCGCCAGAGAAACAAGCTTCATTACAAGATGTGCTTGTACCATATCAATGACATACTGCAGCCCATCAAGTCCATAATTCTCAGCAATTATCTTTCCTTTTTCCATTAGTAGATGTAAGTCAGAGCCATTCTCACCTACATCTATTCCCATCACAGCAACGCCAGATTCTTCTGCAGCAACCATATTCACTGGAACAGACCCAAATCGCGAAATTCCTTTTGGCAGAGTCTGAACTAAAATTAGCTCATAGATTTCGTTCATGGTTGAACTGGGAATTTCATGCATCCTCGTTTTCTTGGAGGAAAGGGGAAGGTCGAGTGCAGTAGCATTAGGCACTGATGATAGACCCGATCCAGAAGCAAGTGCATCCGCAATAGCTCCAGCCAGACCAGCAAATGAACCAATTGTATGTGAGTATGGGAACTCCCTGTTAGTAATGCGGCCTGCTAATGTTGTTCCGAAATCAAGGGTCAAGACAGGATTTCTGAAATCTACACCTATAGATTTGACAGCTCCTTTGATGCCTGCACTCACAAGCTCCCCTTCCATCTCATTGCCGACAATACTTGCATCTGCAGGAGGTAAACTGCTTGTAATAGCACCATCAAAGTATACTTTCTTCAACCAAGAGTATTCTTGCAAGTGTGGTGGGAGATTTTCAGGTGTTAGTGAAGCAGTCATCTTTCGTGGTGGAATGCCAGCTTTAAGACAACCATCTGCTAGAGCTTTGACCATCTCCCCCACATCATCAGGATGCATGAATCCAGCGGTTACTCCAGTTGAGCGAACTACAAAATGCAGATCTGTTTCAATATCCAATCCTGCGGAGGCAAGAACAGATCCTATTATATCGGATACGAATTCAGCTACTGACTCACGCGTCAGCTCAACTCCCACTAGAGTTTCTCCAAATACCTCCTCGCTTGATTTGGGTGGACGAACATCTCGAGTAAAACGAACTTCTTTTGCGATTTGGAATATCTCGGCAGTTTTGAGATTAGTAGTTGAAAGTATACATTTAGTAGTGGTATTTCCAAGCTCAACGGATGCAACTGTGTAGAATGGTCCTAGACGTGTAGTTGAAACACCAACAGCTCTTGGTTGTATCACCTTCATACGCCGAACCAATACCATCACCTAGAAGAGACGTTTCAATGGATGATCTTCTGAAGGCTCAATCCCAAACTCAAGATTTGCATACTCACCAGAGAATACATCCGCCATAGCAATGAGGGGAAAGACGGAACTGGCATTCTTTATCGGGCCATAGAGCACAAAATCTCCACCCAACAATTGAACAGCGAGATTTGAGGATAAATCACATGCCTTGAAAGCCTCTTTATCCTTCTTCTTGTATTCATTAAGCCATGGCCATGATGAGGGTGCATTATGAATTCCAGATCCAGTAGGTAGACCGTATTTGGATTTCGAAACAAATGTAAATGCGAGAGATGACCCAGCCCCAGCCCCCATAGCTGTCGTTGCAGTATCAATCAAGGGCTTAGTTATTCCAAGTGATTCGCATAGAGACAAAAGTCCTGTGTCTAAACTCATAGCACCTTGCTCGAGAATAGCTCTTCTACCAGCGATTGATGGATCCTGTGGGTTAAAGGCCAACACTATTGCAGCGTCGTGCTGAAACTCGCGAAGAAAATCAATTTCTTGTTTCGTCGCGGAAACATTCAGTGAGTTATAGACAACGCGGTCAAGGAGCCCTGTTTCTTCAGCATATTCTAAACCTGAACATCGAACCTCAGCACTTGTTGAATCAAGAATTAAAGGCACCTCGGTTTGTTCTGCTGCAAATTCAATGAATCTACACATTGCTTCCTTGGTTTCGGATACAATCTGTAACATGCAAGGATTGCCCGTTGTCGAGGACATCTCATCCTGGAGGTTGACGAGAGTTTCTGCCTCGGACTTATCGAACAAACCACGATGAGGATCACTAACAATTTTGTGGCCACTATAGAATATGCTTCCAGCAAGAACTGTGGGTAGCTCTCCAGGATTTCCTCCGATTCGTACGCCACCAATTGTATGGATAACCTGTTCCTTCTGAAATATGAACATCTCTTCACGACTCCTTTCCTAGGAGGATTGTACCCTCCTCGCTTTCTCTAACTTCAATCCCAATAGCTGTGGGAGTGTCTGAAACTTTGGCATCAGTTGTTTGAGCATAAACGAGCGAAGTATCTGTATGATAGAATATACTTCTCTCCGGAATAAATGAAACAGGAGCCACCATCTTTGCGGATTGCTTCTTCTTGGTTCTACTCTTAAAGTCAATCCAAATCGGCTCTTCAGGGAAAACATCGATATCTCTTTCATTTAGCTCTTCAGCTTTCTCTGCTATACGGGATGGATCTGACACATTCATCATATCTACGAATTCGACTTGTTCTCGAAACCGAGAAACAGCTTCGATGGGGATGTTCTCGATGAATGGAATAGCCCCAGTAGCTTCCTGAATGCGACGCGTATTTTCATCAATCCCATTATTGTATAATGCCTTCATCGATGCACCAGTATGATGTCCAGGTACTTCAGGACCAGCAAGGATGAAGAAACGAATTCTGGGATTAGAAACAACATTGACAATCACTCTTTCAATACCAATATTCTCAGTCTTGCAGGTTCCAATTATCGCATATCTAGTCGTCACTGAAATCTTCTTGCCAAGTGTACAGATAGCGACAGATGATGAGAGGTCTCCAACCTCAAAATCCCCAGGAACAGGAGGCCAATCATTTTTCATATCATGCTGCATCTTTGAGCCTCCTATTCAAAAGTGGGTGGTTCGAAGAGGTCTTGACTAATTCCTAATGTTCTGTAGGATTCACCAAGTCCGGTAGATATTGCATTTGCAAGCAGTGAAGTAGAAGTGAAAACTTCCTTACTTCGCTTCAGAGAGCCAAACATTATGCAATCAGCAGCGAATAATTGTGCGGCCGCAGTCGAGGCAATTATAGATGCCAAATGGGAAGACTCATCATCGTAATTAGGTTGTCTAAGAAATTTCCAAGCGGAAGGAGCATTATGCGCACCAAGGCATGTCGGTAATCCCAATTCGGATTTTATGGCAATTATAGTACGATAATCAAGACCATAGCCTGCACCTACCGGCATTGTTGCAGGATCAAGTAGTACTTTCTTGAAACCAATCTCATCAGTTATTCCTAGAACCTCTTGTATTACCTTCATTCTTTCAGGAAGTGATGTAGCTCGAGGAGACCAGCCTAGAGCCACAGTCATCTCGAGTGATGATGAGGACAATGTTTCCTTTTCGTCTTCTTTGAGTGAGATATTTACACCATTGTATATGGCACGATCCTGAAGTCCCAGCTCAGCACAGAGCTCTATTCCTCTTATACGTGCCTTCGAGTTTATAGATTCGAACATAAAGGGCCCGTCAAATATTTCTCCAATCCATGGGATGTGAAACTCCATTGCCTCAGGAGTGCGCCCATATACTTGGAGTACTAAAGGATGCCCTGTTCTTTCAGATGCTGCTTCCGCATTTTCAATCCATTTCCTAGCAAGCTCTTTGTCAAACTTACCAGATTTTGTATCAAGAACAATCTCTTGTCCAGTGAAGAACAATCCTCCTACTAGGACCGTAGGATTCTCTCCAGCTGCTCCTCCAAAGGTGATTCCCTTGAAATCAAATGATTGCTGTTTTGTCTTGAACACGAACAAACTATCAACCTCTATTTGGTCTTGGGTACAATTTAGAACCCCTTACGAGATCGGGTATGCTTTCTATCCAACCGACACCCATTAGATGAATTCCGCTGACTCCTCCAACTCTCTTAATATCTTCGATTATCTCGAGTGCGATGCTTAGCCCCTCTTTTTCATATGCTTCTAATTGGTCCTCCTCGCTCAAGCCATCCCCTGCTTCTTTCAAACGGGTAATCAATTCAGACGGTACACTTCTTCCTTGGACATTTCTATCCATGAATTCTGCAATTTCAGGATTTCGAAGTGGAATAATCCCTGCGAGCACCTTAAGGTCTAATTCCTTGATATTTGTCATGAAATTCTCAAATAACGGCACGTCAAAGATGGCTTGTGTTTGAAAGAATTGCGCACCTGCGTTCACTTTCTGTTTTAGACGCTCAATTTGTGTGTCAGTAGCATCAAAAGGATTGAAGGTGGAACCTACGAAAAAGGATGGGGCGCCTTCTAGCTCATCACCCGATAGGTCGTATCCATATTCCAGCTTATTTGCTAGTGAAACGGTTTCGACAGAGTCTAAGTCATAGACAGGATGAGCTTCTGGATGAGTACCTAAAGAAGGATGGTCACCTCTCATGAAGAGAACATTCCGAACACCTAATGCATAGGCACCATATAGATCACTTTGGAATAAGATTCTGTTACGATCTCTAGAAGTCATCTGCATAATAGGTTCTGCATTCTCTTGAATTACATAATGAGCACAAACTAGGCTGCTCATCAAGGGAATTCCACGAACATTATCGGTGATATTTATGGCATCACAATAGTCCCTAACTAAACGTATTCTCTCAATTAATGGAATAATATCAACACCTTTGGGAGGGCGAACTTCTGCTGTAACAACGAATTTTCCTTGATTGAGTAGGAGTTCTAGATGAGATCGTGCCAGTTCATCACACATCCGACACCCTAACGATTTGAATTACATATCATCTTTGCTGAAGATAAGAACTAACGTTGCAAACGTGTCACTTCAACATCAGAGCTCATTCTCATCAGCTTCTCTGCGTCATCCATACCCAGCTCAGCTTCTATTTCGATAAACCCTCGTTGATAATCCTCATTTTTAATGGAACCTACATCATGAAGCCAAGAGAGAATAGACATTCCTTCATCCCCATATGGGAGATGAATTTGGAAGAGAATCAGTGGAGGAAATTCAACTTCGATTGCATTGAGAAGAGAGTCTAATCCGCGCTTCTCTATCGCTGAAACTGCGACTGTCGAATTACCATATTCTTCGAATCGATCCATCCTAATTGATATCTCATCCTCACTTATCAAATCGATTTTATTCATCGCTAATACAATTGGAATGCCATTTGCACCGATTTCAGAAAATGTTGATAGACAAGCACTAAGCTTCCTATCGATTTCTTCGATTGTATCAGCTGCATCAACTACGAGGACTATAACATCAGCTTGTGTAATTTCCATCAGCGTTGTATTGAATGCTCTTAGAAGAGCAGTTGGAAGATCACTGATAAAGCCTACAGAATCAGAGATTACCACTTGTCTTGCTTCTGTAGGTAATTTAGCAGTCTTTGTTGCCAAGGTAGTGAACAGCTGATCTGCAATCTCTACATCCGACCCTGTAAGAGCGTGATGTAGGGTACTCTTTCCTGCATTTGTATATCCTGCTAAGGTAACTTCAAGGAAACCTTCACTGATCCTTCGTTTCTTCTTGAGACTCTGTGATTCGGAAATTTTCTGCAGCTTAGATTCAATTATCCCTATTCTATATCGAATCTCTGACATTCGTTTAGTGAGTAAGTCCTCTCCAGCTCCGACTTGATCAGTCGTTGGTCTATCACCAGTGTGCTCATTCTGCAATCGCATTCTTATTTGGTGCTTTTCAAAAGGAAGCTCATATCTCAGTCGTGCCTGTTCAATCTGTAGTTTAGCTTGAGGGGTTCGAGCGTGCTTGTCAAATATCTCTAGGATGACTTGAGTCCTATCACGTACTTCTACGTTCCATCGTTCCATCAATCGAAAAATCTGACTTGATCTGAGACTTGGAGTAAAAAGAACAATATCAATTTCTGATACTTCAATAATATTGGCAATCTCTTCCACTTTTCCACTGCTAATACCAAACCTTGCAGATGGTCTACCAACTATATCAAATGAGCTATGAACTGAATACTCTGCGGTAGTAGCTATTTGCTGAAACTCCGAAAGTAGATCGGGTTCATTATATGCTCGTCGCTGCACAAGTAAAGCATTGAGATTAGCCATTACTTTGCCGCAGTAGCGGAGGGTCTTAAAGTATATGATATGAGTCAAAACAAAAGGTTCTTTGGTAGAGAACTTAGGCATCATTTGAGCATCGATGAGCAGGTTTGAGATAAAAGCAAAAGATGGAATGGCTAGACTAGGTAAATTCACGACGATACATGGTACTGTAAGAACTCCTTTACTCATGCCTGTTGTTCATCCAGGAAAATCGGAAATTACCCCCTCTGAGCTAGTTAGTCAATTTGGTTTTCAGATGGTAATAACGAATTCATATATCATCAAATCGCAAGATAAATTCAGAGATGTCGCTCTAGAGAAGGGTGTTCATGGACTGCTAGATTTTACGGGGCCAATCATGACTGATTCGGGTACATTCCAGATGTACTTCCATGATTTACCAAAGGAAGAGATAAACCCCCTAGAAATCGTTGAGTTTCAGGAACAGATTGGATCAGATGTTGGCACCATTTTGGATGCTTTCTCGGATCCGGATGTAGGAAAGAAAAGAGTAGAAGAGGATGTACAACTTTCACTAGAAAGGGCAAGAATGTCTGTATCGAAGAAAGGAGAGATGCTATTAGCTGGTACAGTTCAAGGCGGAATCTATCCGGACCTAAGGGAGAAATCTGCAAAAGAAATGGCAAAACTCGATTTTGATGTATATCCAATTGGTGGCGTTGTTCCCATGATGGAGCAATACAGATATGCGGACATGGTAAGAGCGATTCTTGCTGCTCAGAAACACTTGCCGTTAGACCGACCAGTTCATCTCTTTGGATGTGGACATCCCATGATATTCGCTCAATCAGCTCTCTTGGGATGTGATTTCTTTGATTCAGCATCCTATGCGAAGTTCGCAGATTCTGGAAGGATGCTACTGCCAACTGGTACAGTCCATCTTGAACAACTGATGGAGCTACCATGCGATTGTCCCATTTGTAGTTCTACAACTATCGAGGACCTCAAGAATGCGAAGAAGAAGGATCAAACTCTACAACTAATGAAACATAATCTGTATGTTACGGCAGCAGAGATTCGCAGAGTTCGTCAAGCAATCTCTGAAGGGAAGCTTATGGAATTAACAGCTATTAGGGCAAGAGGGCATCCAGAACTATACGAAGCATTCCAAGTTATGCTAGAAAACTCAGACCTGCTAATGAAGTCAGACCCTATCGGGAATACTAAATCAATACTCTATACTGGATCTGAAACCTCCAGATTACCAATCTTCCAGAGACTACATCATCGTATTTGTAGATTATATCCCTACAAGGCACCAAAAACACTCATTCTAGTTCCTGATATGGCAAGCAGTCCATTTTCGGAAACCCTAAGTCCATTGACCAATGCTCTGAGAGCACGAGACCCTTCAGATATTGTTGTGGGTTTTGTAACACCAATAGGAGTCATTCCTTGGGAATTGGAACACATTCATCCAGCTCAACAATGTGTATTTCCATCAAGACTCGACCCAACAACTATTTCAAACATCATTTCACGCGTGACAGATTTCATTCAATTGATTCAAGCAAGTGAGGTGCTTTGGGTATCCCGTGCAGTACCTCACAATGGCATATTGGATGACCTTCAGGAAGTTTTTGATATTGAGGTTATAGAAGGTATAGAGAGAGCAATTCATCGAATTGAGAACTATCCAGTGTCGTCCGAGGGATGGGAAAAAAGAAAACTGCATTCAATTTTTGCATATCAATGGGAAGTGGATTCAAAGCCAATTCTCAGTTCAGATGACATCCAATTTAGAATTTCTAGGAATACTGGTAAAATACGATATATTCAGAAAGGTGAAGATATCTTATTCACTCTTGTCCCAACAACAGGTCTCTTAACACCAACATACAAAGGAGGCTTAGCTTTGCAGGAGGAAGGGATTGATAGTCATTACACTGTAATGGTAGACGATGATGCAGCTGAGTTCGTGTCTAATGGAAAATCTGCGCTAGCGAAATTTGTGATAGATGCATCTCCAAATCTTCTTGCAGGAGAAGAGGTCC
>JAEORN010000156.1 GCA_016840825.1 Candidatus Thorarchaeota archaeon
GATCTATCGTTTTGGATATCCTGCATCCAACAGAATCGCCAAGGCTGCTGGAATACATCTAGGACAACGTGACCTTGGAGCAGAGATGATGCGGGGCGTTCTCGGCTGGTTCTTTAGACTCAATATTCTAATTACACTCTATCTCTTGGCTGAGCAATCATTGACTGCTTTCACTAATCCATTATTAGATCCAATCTTGGTTCTGACCTTATATTATGGATATGGGCTCTTACTCGCAGCTCCGCCAATCATCTTCGCAGTTATTGTGCTTCCCTATGCTGAAGACTTCTCTGCAATCTTCTATAAGCGAGTATTTGATAGCCTAGCAGGTGCGCGCTCTAAAATCCGACAGATTGACATGACTGCTGCGATAAAGAACATGATTGCGGGTCTTGGAACGGGAGTAGTTGTCACTGGAGCGTTTATCGGTGCGGTCTTTGCGTCAACTCTTAATTATGCCACTCAGAGTTTCTTCGCGTATGGGTTGTTTAGTGATAATCGATTCTTGATATTTCCTGGTAGTGTTGATAATGTTGTATCGCACATTTTAGACCTGATTACAACCCCAACAAGTCTCTATCCTAGTGCATCTGTTCCAAGAAACAACATATCTCTCATACCTCCTTCAACATGGACGCTGTTAATGTTGGCAATTCCTTTTGCAGCTATGATACTTATTGGATTACTTGGCTACTTTGTGAGAGGAAAAGGCAAAGGCGGGTCTGAAGCTTTTGCATTCTTTTCAGGAGTCACGGTTTCAGTATCCACATACTTCATTCTTCCAGGGATGGACTATTTTCTTGGGGCTCTAGTTACACCAGCAACATATGCTGGAGAAATTTTCAATAGATTAAGACCAGTCCCGTACCTTCCCACAGATGTTGAGCTGTCCTATAGGTATGCATCACAGTTCATTGTGAATCTGCCAATCTATGTATTCACAGCACTATTCATCCTCTATTTCTTTGAGTATCGTAATAAGTGGCGGGAAACAACTGGTGATAAATCCAGTCCACTGCTGCATGTTGAGAAACGAGATATTATTGATTCTGCACTCATGTTCTTTGGTGGACTAGTTATTTCCATCTTTGGGGTATTCCTCCTGACCTATATTTTGCAGAACCCCGGAGTTGTGACTGATACGCTTTTTGCGCTACTACGAAAGATTGGTGATCCTGATGGACTCGAAGGTGTCCTTCGTCCCAATGTACCTCCCCTCTCTCTCCTGAATCCCGGTGCTTGGTTTGTAATCGTAGCAGAACATAACATTGTGAGGACGTTTCTAATGCTGGTGATCGGACCAGTATTCTGGTCTGCTGTTCTGTGGTTCATCAGAGTAGAGAAAACTAAGAGTGAGTCGAATATGGGACTTGCTAGTGTTGTTGGATTGTTCTGTCTTGCAGCTGCTTCTATCCTTGTGACTCAGTTCAATGCTATGAGTGGCGTCTTCAATCCATATGATCCGGTGTGGGGATTCACTGCTCAACTTGGATTAAGCTCATTAATCATCTTCGGAGTTCCTGTCCTCCTTATACTAGGCTACGTTTCTATTAGATATCTTCAAGGCAAAGGAATCGGAGCATGGTGGTTCCCCCTGTTTGTATTCATATTTGCCATCGAGTATTTTGTGTATGATGATCAATTCACACTAATTGCAATCATTGCACTTCCAGCTCTAATAGCAGCAGCATATCGAGTATTGTTTTCAAAGCGACATGACGTGCAATCAGAAGACTTCTTCATGACCTACATAAAATTCAGTTTCATGTCTGTTGCCATTGCGGAAGTTCTGTCCACTGCACTAACAGTTGGCGGAATAGCCATTATTGACCTTGGATGGGGTGGTAATACCTGGGAATTCCTTGCAGGTATAATACCTCATGCAATTATTGAGATTCCAATTTTCCTTTTAGCTGCAGCACTGTCAATACGTGTTGCCAAGGGTCTCAGTAACACGGTTCAATCTGGGGACTGGAGTCTATTGCCAACTCAAACTCGAGCTCTTCTTGGTGATCAGCGAACTTGGAGAACATTCGCTTTGATTGTCTTCTTCTTAGTCATCGCTGCGATAATTGAGGCATATGTAACTCCAATCGTTGTGCAATATGTACAGTTTCTTTTTGGATAAACTAGTAGAGCGGGGTCATCTCCGCTCTTCTCTCATTTTTCTGTAAATCGAATTATCCTTCTTTTTCTTGTATTAATTCAATCGACGTAGGCTTATATTTAATCCAATAGATGAATTATGGAAAGCCCGCAGTTAGTGACGTATCCGAATAAGGCCACGAAAATGTTAGTCTTATTTGGCCTCAAAATTAGCACGCCGGTGCACTTCTTGAAGCAGCTGTGGTCGCTTTGAATGATAATCGAGAGGTGTACAAAACGAAGCCTATCATTAAATCGTTCTCGCTGTTTGCACTTGTTCTCTTTTCCCTATCACTCTTCGTGACTCCTCCAGTCGCAAATATTTCGTCTGAAGAGTCTCTCACAAATTCAATTACATATTCAAAAAATAATCCATGGTTATTGGCAGATTATCCTGAGGATTATACAAGAGTCGGTTGGGACCTAGGAACTTTAAATGACGAGAGAAACCAAACATGGGGTTCAAACCGTTATAGATTCGGACCAACAGTCAACTGGCACACACGAAACACGACTGATTCTAGTTTGATTAAATGGGAAGATGAAATAGCGATAGATGAATTTGTTGATTTCAGAATTGAGATACCCTTCACTGCTTTAAGTGGTCAAACTCCTTCGGGAGTATATTTAATGGGACAATATTTCAATATGTCAGCACTCGCTAATAGTGAAGGGGAATTCCAAATGTCTGGAAATTCTCCAAATATGTGGATGGTCTACTACCACATCACTGAATCTCGATGGTTGCTCTACAGTACTACAAATGCGACTTGGCCAGAAGGTTCGCCTGGTGAACTTCCAGCTAATTTCACGATTGACATGGTCTTTGGACCAGAGATTGATCCATATGCAGAAATGGATCTTGCGCATTCAGGTTATGCCGCCGGTACAGAATCATATTGGGCAAATGTTCGACTGAGATTCAACTCATCTACCATTGGAGGTTTCTATACAATCTCTTGCGGTGTCCAAGATGCAGAATTCAACTCTCTTGC
>JAEORN010000021.1 GCA_016840825.1 Candidatus Thorarchaeota archaeon
AATGAACTGGCTCAATCCAAGAAATCCTCCAAGGTCGAATGAGAATCCGAAGTAACTAATACTAGAACCTGCTAATCCAATATAGGCAAGTATCATAACTGAAAATGATATTATTGCGAACCATCTTGCATCACTACTAGAATACCTGGCATGGATTCCACAATAGACCGATTGCCGTTGATTGGGCTGAGAATTCTCCTTACTCACGATTAACCACCAATATCGTTTCTATACCATTATCCCAATCTCTATTGAAGATATAAGCGATTTCGAAGAAATTTACGTGCTATACTGCAAATACCGTATCAATTCAGATTTGAAATGAAGAACCTAAAACTCTAATACGAAGATATTTTCTACCGAAGTGCACGGCCAAACATATCAATGAAGAGCTGGTGTTGGGATTCCATGGACCGCAAGATTATTTCATCTGTCATCGGCATCATGGTACTTGTTTCCCTCTTCATTGGAATTGCGGTGCTATATTTCAGCTATGCCAACACATCTGAGATTGATTTCTTTGTACTAGGCGATTCTCAAGGGTATCAAGGTGCTCTTGATCAGGTAGTCCTTGATGCAAATGAAGAGCAACCAGATTTTGTGATGCATTGTGGTGACTTGACTCCCTTTGGTCGAGAGGAGCAATACGAGGAAGTGTTGGATATCATTGAGCCTCTCAGTGTGCCCTTCTATGCGACGCCAGGTAATCATGATGTGCGACTCGATGGACGAGTAATATTTGAGGAGCTCTTTGGCCCTACGAACTATTCATTCGATGTAGGCCCTATACACTTCACCGTGATCGATACATCTGAAGGAATCATGAGTACAGATCAACTAAATTGGCTTGAAGCCGATCTTGTGAGCGCGGAGGCTGAGTATAAGGTAGTATTCACTCATATTCCTCCCTTTGATCCTCGTCCATCAGAGAATCATAGTATATTGAACAGCACATTGTCTGGATACCTCATGGGTCTTTTTCATGAATCAGATGTGGATACGGTCTTTACAGGACATATCCATATGTACAATCAGTCAGTTGTCCAAGGCGTTCGATATGTTATCACAGGCGGAGCTGGAGCCAGCGTAGTAGCATCAGAGGAAAATGGTGGATTCTATCACTATATTCATGCTACGCTTACTACCAATGGGCTGCAAATTGAACCTGTGATATTGGATGCACCTACAATCGATCGGGAGCATATTCTTCTGAAAGGCAACGAGGATGATATCACCCTCAGTATCTCTGATCTTCTCTCATTGGATAAAATTGAGGGGTTTACATCATTCGAGAACCAATTGGGGAATTGGGGTGGCTATGGCAACTACACCGGAGTTAAGATTAGTACTCTACTTGAATTGGTAGGTGGAATTACCAGTTCTCAGAACCTAGTAGTTCAAGCATCAGATGGTTTCGAACAGGAGTTTTGTTACTCTAATGTGCATCCTAATGCATCTTGGTATTCATACCAAGGTGATATGATTCTAGCATACCAATTCAATGGGTCTTTGGTTCCTGACTGGACTGATGGTATGAGATTAGTAATGCTTCCAGAAGATGGAACATATAGTATTGATGACTGTCTAGCAACTTCTGCACAGGGTCAAGGCTGCAATATCTATTCTTCAGCAGGAGCTCGTTGGGTCCGTTACGTGTCAGTCTTAGAGGTGGTTGACTTATGACATCTATTCGGAGTTCCCTTGATACTCGCGGGATTGTCACTATCGCGATCTTGGGATCGTTGGGAGGCTCTCTTAGTACCTTTGTAGGCTATCTTGGCAATCTCATCAACTTGAGTTTAGGAGTACCCTTTGGTGCTGGCCAATTCCTTGCAGGTCTACACGTTTTTTGGCTGGTTCTTATGAGAGTTCTAGTTCCACGCAGAGGGATTGGTACGTTTGGAGGGTTTCTAAAAGGTCTAGTTGAGCTATTTACGGGGAGCACTCACGGGATTGTAATTGTATTTGTATCGCTCATTCAAGGTCTGCTGATTGATGCAGCGGCCGAAATTGGCGGAGAATACAGAACCACAAGCACTGGGACAAGAATCATCTGGTGGCTTGGAGCGGGAATCTCTTCAGCTTCAAATATTTGGGTCCTGCAGGTTTTTTACTTCGCAGGCATCGATATCCTCTACCTACTCTTGATCTCCGTTCTTGCTTTTTGCTCTGGTATAATCTTTGCTGGATATTTCGCATGGGAAACATTGGAATTCCTAAAGGATTCAGGTGTAGTCAATAATCAATTCTCAAGCATGCGTTCCCCTCTAACTGTGCGCACACCCCAGCATATCATATCTAGGAACATCCCTGCCTTAGTCATCATTCTATTCATCTCAATTGGTTCAATATTCTATTTCGCCTTCGGATCCCAACTAATCTCTGATCCTAACAGCTGTGAAATACGAGGAAAAGTTGACAATCCCTACAGATATAGTCCCTCTGCTTTTTCAGAGCATTCTATCACGATTGAAGCTGAGCTAAATGGGGCATATACTCACATCCCTCCAACCAACTACACTGGTGTACCTCTAAGCATTATCCTATCATCTGCAATCCCCCAATCTGATGCTACAGGTCTGCGGGTAATGGCCCGAGATGGATACGTTATGATTTTCTCAGATTTGGAGGAGGTTATGGGCGACAGTGAAATAATTATGTCACAAAATGATCACGGATTATGGTTAATAGCAGCTAATTACGACGGCTCATATTGGGTCCAGAAGGTTTCCATATTGGAGATATTTTAGGGGAGTACCATGCTCGAGATAGAGAATCTTTGTGTATCATATGACGGAACAAATAGGGTTCTCGATGGAATAAATCTCGAAATACATGCCAGTGAAATAGTCATAATTGGAGGACGAACTGGATCTGGAAAATCCACACTCGCACGTTGTGCATCAGGTTTTATCATACCAGAATCCGTTCAATCAATGACAGGTGAAATTCGAGTTGATGGACAGTCAGTCTTTACTACCAGAACTTCAGCACTTGCAAAGAAAGTCGCACTGATACAGCAGGATGTAGAGAGTCAGATATGCACTTTGCGGGTCGTTGATGAAATCGCTTTTGGGCCAGAAAACTTCCTTCTCACCTCTGATGAGATTCAGTCAATTATCTCAGAGTCCCTACAATCCGTTGGAGCTTTAGATCTCTATAATCGTCCTACACATGCTCTTTCAGGAGGAGAAAAACAGAGGATTGTAATCGCATCCATGCTAGCAAGCAGGCCTGATTACATTGTTTTGGATGAACCCACATCAAGTTTGGATCCTAAAGGTGCGAATTCCCTCACCGCTCTTCTTTCTCAACTTCGAAAAGAGGGAATTGGGATTCTCTGCTTTGAACACAATATCACACGATTAGCATCAATCGCCGATAGAATTTTGAAAATGGATCAAGGGCAACTTGTTTCACAATCTCGTTATGAACTTAGCACACCTACCTTCGAAAAGCCGCGGATACAAACATCTGAGCAATACGATCCACTTCTGAAAGCTACAAATCTCAGCTTCTCCTACGGTGAGAGAGTTGCAGTAAACAATGTGAGCGTTGAATTCTCCTCTGGAGAAATTGTAGCAATAATGGGTGACAATGGTTCCGGGAAGAGTACTATACTTGGGCTACTTTCAGGTCTCCTCACTCCAAAGACTGGTGAAGTGTTCCTAGAAGGAAAACAATTGAATGAAACAAAGAGAGAACAGCTAGCAAGAGAAATCAGTGTTGTATTTCAGAATCCCAATCACCAAATATTCGAAAGGACCGTATGGAAAGACCAAGTATTAGGGATAGACCTTCTTTCTTTGAATCCTGAAGAGTATCTAGCAAGTGCAAGGAGATTACTAGAAGAAGCTCAGTTATCTGAAAAACTTGAGCAGAATCCCTTCACATTGAGTTTTGGTCAAAAGAGGCGGCTCAACATAACGTCAACAAGCTACTATTGCCCGAAGATTTACCTATTTGATGAACCTTTCATCGGCCAGGACCATGAAGGTATTGAATTCATTATAACACAGATATTTGATGCACAACGAGCTGGAAGCATTTCAATAATAGCTACACATGATCCTTGGTTTGTTTCTGAATGCTGTACTAGAGTCCTATTCATGAGAAAGGGATCAATACTTGTTGATGGCAAACCTGATACAGTATTCTCATGGCTGAAGACAAATGGAGAGCCATATTATACAGACATAGGAGGTGGTCCTTGATGACATCAAGTATCGGATTCAAAGAATCTGACTCTTTTCTCCATCGATTGAACCCTCTATTGAAATTAGTATCACTGATAATACTTAGTGTGAGTATTCTTATCTATCCGAGTCTAACTCTCAACATAGTACTACTTGGAGCTCTGTTACTACTTTTTGTCATCTCCAATATTCATCCTCAACTGTCTATGAAAAGAACACGTTTTCTCATCCTTTTCTCCGCTCTTCTATTCATCCTACAGGTAGTGATCACAACAAATGGAGAGATTCTCTTTTTCATCATTCCAAGCATTGAAGGAAGCACACCATTGTTCCCAGTTACTACATTCGGTATTGAGAGAGGAATGATTATTGCAACACGTTTCCTTCTCATCGTTTTTTCAAGTATACTGTTTGTGGCAATTACTGACCCTACTCTGTTAGCGCATTCGTTGGCAAAGTTGAAAATACCCTATAGATACACATTTGCTTTAGTGATTGCACTTCGTTTTCTTCCTCTCTTTGATGTAGAGAATCAAGTAGTTCGAATGGCTCAAAGGTCAAGAGGTTTGTCAACCAATGTCCGAAGCATAAGCAGTATTATGCGAACAATCCGATTCACGTTCTTCCCTCTTCTTGTATCTGCTCTTTCACGGGTTGACGAATTGTCCATCTCAATGGATGGTCGGGGATTTGGTTATTCTAGAAGCCGGACATATTATCGGAAGGCTCAATGGACTATGGCTGATACATTCATTCTACTTCTTGTGATTTCGCTTCTAGTATTTTCCATTCTTTCAGCATCTGGAATCATAACTTTGTTCAATCTTTGAACCAGCTATCATCCCCAAGATTTTTATCCCTCTTCGATAGGCATAGTAAAACATAACGAGAAGTGATAATGATGAGTTCTGGAGGAAATACAAAACTCTACGCCATTCTGTTTGCTGTTCTTATAGTCGCTGGAGGCTCTATTGCTGCGATTATACTGATGCAAAACCCTACGAATGGCGAACCGTTACTCTCTATAGAAGGAAGTGATGGCTCGACGCGTTCCTTGACTCTGAATGAATTGCTTGCAATGACTCCAATTGAACGGTTTGGATCATATCAAAATTCATTCAACAACACTAGAGGATCTGGAACCTACATCGGAGCCAAAATCTCTGATATCTTGGATCTCGTCGGAGGCGTAGATACAGATGAAGTGATTCTCGTAAATGCTACAGATGGATATTCTCAGATTTTCACATATGATAATTTGTATCCCAATGAAACGCTCTATGAGATACAAGGTGACTTTGTACTCGCTTATTCTTTCAATGGTAGTACCATTCCAGAATACGGAGAAGGCCCGAGGATTATGTTCCTACCTGAGGATGGGTATTTTGACAACGCAGATGCAGCTCTTGTCATAGACCCTCAATTTTCAGCAGGTGCTGCTGGTCCGAAATTAGTTAGCAACGTCCAAGAAATCATTGTCATGGTGCGACCTCAACCATCTATCTTAGAGGTGACGGTCGGTGACACAACTCACGATTATTCATTGGGCGATTTGATGGAATTTGAGGTAGTATCCAAACTTGGTGGTTATAAGAACAGTATGGGCACATTAACGGGCCCCACCAACTATACAGGCGTAGCAATGCTTGATCTTTTACTAGATGTTGGGAATCTGCCTTCGAACTATGAGATGATTGCTGTTGCAAGTGATGGTTATTCAGTCACCTATTCGCAAGATATTGTAGAGGGTACCACAGTTGGGTATGATCAAGATACAGGAGAAACGATTGGCGATATCAATTGCGAAATGATAGTAGCATATTACGAAGACAGCGAGTTATTGGACTATGATATACCTTTGCGCATCGCATTTGTGAATGATGAAGGATACTTGACTGGTAGTTATCTCTGGCTCCGAGAAGTAGTTAACATCACCATAAGAGGATTAGGAGAAACCATCCTAAATGTCATACGCGATGAATCTATTCAGAGTTATAGCTTAGCAGAACTATTGGAACTGCCTTCTGTGACTGGTAGCGGTGGATACAAGAAGTCTACTGGAACTCTGGAAGGTCCATACACCTATACTGGCGTACTTGTGGAGTATCTGCTGAACCAGACCGGCAATTTACCTGTGGAATACACCATTGAGGTTGTTGCGACTGATGGATATACTACCTATTACAATCGAAGTCAAGTAGAAGGCTTCTTTGATGCCTACAACGGAACTACAGGTGATCCTGCTGGAGTGCAACAGTTCCAATTGACTTTAGCATACTATGAAGACGGTGAGCCTCTGATCAATGGTGCTCCCCTACGAGTGGTCACACTGAACGATGATGGTTATTTTGCAGATGGGCATTTCTGGGCAAAGTATGTTCTGAATATCACATTAATTGACGATGTCGAACCTTGGTTCCTTGAGCTGGAAGGAGTACAAGCTTGGAATATGACTCACGATACGTATTATGCACTTGCATCCTGTTCTCATCATCGTACCGAGGTGACAATTGGAAGTTCTATCTATGCTGGAGTTCCTCTTTGGACCATTGTTTCGTCAATTGATGGCGGAGAAGATTCACATTATACCTTCAATGCCACTCTTGCGGCTTTGGGATACAATATTTCTCTCTTTGATGACAATAGTGAATGTGTAAATTTCACTTCAACTCAAATCACTGGTAACGCCAGCATAATCGTGGCAGGCTGGGCAAATGGAACGCTACTAGGGGGAGATGACTGGCCTCTGAAGTTAGTCACTCCCGAGGGTAGTGTGCTGGGTAATATCGTTCTCATAGAGATGTGGGGTTTTGATTAGATATCGTATAGAACCTCGCAAAAAGAGTAGATTGAAGCTGTGCCCTCCTATGGGGCACAGTGTATTCCTTATTATCCTCGAACACGGACACCATGGACTTTCTTATGTGCCCATGCAAATTGTCGGAGTCTACTTGAAACTCCAAATCCACATGCTGCGCATCTCTTGTGTCTAACGTGGTAGGATCTTTTGCCACAACGTCTACATCTAATATGATGTGGATTGTTCTTCTTACCCTTCGATGGAGTACCTTTTCCCATTAGATTCTACTCCTTATTTCTTAGCCGTCTTGGGTGGCGGACTGACAATAACTACATTATCCCCACGTACGATAACAGTTTGAATTGACTCAACTGTTTCTTGTTCGGTTTCAGGGTCAATAGCGATTTCTTCAGCGTCTTCGAGGATGAGATTCAGGTGTTGGTCATATCCACGTAGCTTTCCCTTGAGTTTTCTCCGCCCCTTAAGTTCCACCAGAACTTGTGAGCTAAGGGATTTCTGTAGGAGTTCCATAGGTCTACCTGCGTTCAATAAATTCACCAAAGAATCTCGTTCGAAGGCTTTTCGGCCCACGACGTTGGCGCTACTCTCTGGGCTGGACTTAAAAAGATGACGATGACTCCCAAAAACTCAGCAATAGTCTTGAGTTCGTTTCGGTGCCTTCAAAAGGGTCAAATTCCTAACATCCAATTAATGCCAAAAATTGAGAAGATTAAGAAACGACATCTGCTGAAAAGGAAGCAACAGAAAGCAGAACTTGAGAAGATTGAAGCCGCATTAGGCACAGATGTCAATATTGATGATAAGACGCAACTAGAAACGGGAGTCTTAGACGACGGTACACACGTATTGCTCTATCAGAATGAGATTCTATTCTTTGAGAAGGAAAGCAGACTCTTTCCTACATTACATGCGCTCCTAAAGGATATGGTATCTGTCCCTAAGATTACTATAGACATGGGTGCAATTCGTTATGTGGTCAATGGTGCAGATATAATGAGACCTGGTGTGACAAAAGTTGATGATACGGTAAGAGAGAATTCAGTTGTTGTCGTTGTTGATCAAAATCATGGTAAGCCTTTAGCAGTAGGGATTGCGACCATGGATGCAGAACAGATGCGTTTGGCAACGAAAGGCAAGGTGGTCCTATCGGTTCATTATGTTAACGATCACCTATGGGACTTCACTAAAGGCTAATCCTCGTCATCGTTCTCTTCCAGCTTGGCTCTGACATGGGCAAGTGCGGATTTGTAAATCTCCTTAGCAAAAGCAACTGGCACTCCAGAGTTCTTTGCGAATCTATCTCGAGCAAGGGTTTTCTTCTCTGGGTCTATATCCTTCCGCAGGATGTCTGATATTGTACGATATCCATTGTCAAAAAGAATTCTTGCATCATCTTTCAAGATTGGATTTGGATATCCAAGTTCGTCATCAATTACCAACTCTAGGATGTCACTAGCTGCTAGGTCTGCTTTGACACCGTATTTTAGTTGTCTACTGAAGACATTCATTCTCTGTGAAACCTTCTTCTGCTTGAGGATATCAAAGTAGATACTGAGCTTCATTGCTATTTCACTACATATTGAAATGAGTGAATCCAAATCTCCTTCCTCAATATCGACAGTGCCGATATTCTCATCATTGATGACCATCTCCCTCCCTTCTTCATTGGCAATAGATAGCACATCTGGCATATGCATTTCGCCTATCCAACGCTCAAGAGATGTACACTTCACTCGCATTCTGCCCAAAGTCAAGGCATCATACCAGCTATCAGGTGTTTCTAATCCTGCTGCACTCAATTCAATTGTAGATGGATAGGAGGTTCTTGGTCTTACTATTTGTGCTAGATCGAAGGACAGTACTATTTCTACCAATTCTTGATTTGAAACACTCTCATCCAATGAATCAAGTTTTTCCTTGATTTCCAGATATCTGATGATTCCCAATCCTGATTTTCCGGCAGCAGCAATCTCTTTTGATAGAGTGTATGCATTTCCTACTTGATTGAAGGAGTCCTTCTGAATCATCCATGCAAAAAGGGTATCATACATCTTCTTGACATATGCTAGATAGTCATCAAAACGAAATGCATGGAAGCTTTCAGACACTTGCTTTAGTACAGCCTTTTCCAGTTCTGGTAAGGTGAATTTCTTACTACTCATCATTTCTCGAGTCATCAGGTTCGTTAAGATTGACGGAACGATGGGTCCTGGTCGAATTGGTTCTAGAGGTTTATGGAGAAGAGTTTCTTCCATTTCCTTAGATGTCTGAAAGACCCTTGATGGATATTCGAAGACGAGATAGACGCTGCCACCATACTCGGCGAGGTGATATTCTCCAATTCTCCCTGCGATTTGGAGATATCTCGATCTAGCTGAGAGAAATCCCATCGCTCGGTCAAATAGGATAGTAACGCAGTCAAACGGAAAGCTGATACCTGCAGTAATTCCAGTTGTTGATACTACTGTTTTGATCTCACCTGATTTTATTTTCTCCTCAAGTCTTCTACGAACATCTGATCTTAATCCCGCATGATGGAATGCTACACCCTGTTTTAGAAATTCATAGAGTTGTCCCGCAACTGGTAGGATCTTATCCTGTCCCACAACATAATCAGCAAGTGAAGGATCAACCTCTCTGGGCCAATGTCTGGCTATGACGCCTGCAAAGAACACTGCTTGATACCTTGAAGACACAACGATAAGGATTGCTTTTTTCATATAGAGGTTCAAATGCTCAATCACTGACTCTAGCACATACTCTTTTTGAACCAGAACCTTCTGTGTGCCGTCACTACTTGCTATCTGGATTCCATCTTCTTTCTTGGTGACAATAAACTCATCAGGATTTAGTCTAACACTTGGTCTGAATATTTTGGCTTCCAACCATTTAGCTACCGAATCAGTATCCCCGAACCGTGATGATAGAGTGATAATTTGCGATTTTTCCTTCAATAGTGTTGTAAGAATGTCGAGCTTAGCACTTCTATCCGTACCAAGATTACTTGCACTGACCTCCTTTATTGGCGAATCAAGTTCAGTCAATTCATCGATTATTGTCAGCTTTATCTTTGAGGTCCATTTTTCACCCTGAAGAACATCTGAAAAAACAGCCTCGTAGACACCAACGACTAAATCCGCATCCTCCAATTCTCTGATCGAAACTTGTTGGCTACCATCATGACGAACGACAGAATACCCGAGGTCTCTAAGAAGTTCGCCGTATTCGTTTATTATTTGTGTATTGAGTGAGAGGTATGGGCTGAGATACAGACATTTGATGCCCTTCTGGAGGTTTATGAGGACTGCAACCATTGCAAGAAAGGTCTTACCTGATCCTGGGGGCATTTGAATGATGATATTGGCATTTATATCGCCTATCTCATTTAGAAACTTCTCCTGAGTTGGAAGAAGCTTGATGTAATTCTTGTGACGAAGAAGAAGCTTCGCAGTCCTGAATAGTTCGTTATCTCTGGATGAGGGACCGATCATTCCATCAATAGCTGAGAGAGCTAGTCTACCTTCATGCGTTATCATGAATGTACGTTGTTTCTTTCCCTTGCTGCCAAGTGCTTGAACATATCCTGATTTGACCAGTTTATTCATACTTTCATATAATGTTCCACCTGCAGAGAATCGTTGCCGAACCTTCTCATATTTGACTCTCTCTGCCGACCTCTCACCTTTCAAACCTGTTCTTGGTTTCTCATGTCCCATGGTTTCGAGGATACCTTCGACAATCTCATCCCAGCCCATCTCTGGAATTATATCTCCAGCCGCAGGACTAAGAACCTGCAAGATTTCGATAGCATATCTATTTCCTAGGGATCTAAGATTCTTTCTCAAATCTTCGAATTCTTCATCCTCAATCCTAACCTCAGGCATATTTTCCACTCATAGATACCGAGTAGTCCTAGGTAAAATCTGTTTCGAGAGGATGTAAGATAATACTCGCTCTTTTCTTTACATGTAATCCAACTAAGTACGAAAGAGGTGCATCCATATGAGATTCCTGTTCAGACGAAAAGGCGAGGAAAATGAAACGGATGTGAGTGGAAAGTCATCTTATGCCGGTCTTGGAGTATTCTCTCCAATAGTTGAACCCGATCAACCTGACCCGTTGCATGAAAGCAAGCGACTTTCAGAATTAGATGAGATATTCATCCGCTCCAAGAGTCTGTTATCTCTTGATGATGTCCCATTCATTGTAGATCAGATTAAAAACGGGAATATTGTATTATTGGATATCAAACGCCTCAATGATGGTCGTGAGCAGACCCACTTAGAGTTGAAGCGGATAATAGAAAGGATTCGTGGTGAAACTAGAAGTTACAGAGCAGATATTGCTCTCGTAAATGATTCCACTGTAATTGTAGCTCCATCTTTCGTGCGGTTCTAAATGACTATCTTAACTTGATAGTTTCGGTAACAGACAACGCCTTTGTATCAATATTCAATGACTTGTGAATAGTAGATGCAAGGTTCACACATTTCGAAGCTTCACCATGACAGGTCAATATCTTCTCAGGAACGGGATTGACACGCTTCACGAAATTCAGAATCTGCTTCCTGTCAGAGTGACCTGAGAAACCTTCCACGGTTTCAACCTGAAGATTGACTGGTACGACCTGCACTTTTCCTTCTCGATTCCGCATTTGTGCTTCTTTCCATCCCTTTTGGATTCGACGTCCAAGAGTACCTTCGCCTTGGTATGAAACAAAACATACCGTATTCTTCTCATCTGGTGCTAATAGTCTGAAGTATTCGACACTTGGTCCCCCAGCAAGCATTCCTGAGGTAGCCATGATGATTGCAGGTTCAGCCTCAACTATTTGCTCGCGTTGATCAGGATTATCAACCTGAACGAAGATCTCATTCAGGAATGGATTCACGCCCTGATGGAAAATCATTTCTCGTATCTTTTTACTAAGGGCTTCTGGATGTGTTGTATGGATTGCTGTTGCTTGGGCAATCATACCCTCAAGATACACAGGTATCTTGGGAATCCTACCTTTTGTTACCAAGTCTTCAATAACTAACATAATCTCTTGAGCTCTTCCTACTGCCAGTACTGGAATGAGGACCTTCCCGCCTCGATCTATCGTTTTCTTAATGATTGATGCGAATTTCTTCTCCACTTCTTGACGAGGAGGCATTTTATCAGTAGGATGTCCATATGTGCTTTCAACAATAAGAGTTTCAAGTCGTGGGAAGGTGAATGTTGCTGGTTCTAGCAGACGTGTTCTACCGAACTTGAAATCTCCAGTGTATGCCAGATTGTATTGCCCGTCTCCTATATGTAGATGAATTATTGCAGAACCAAGGATATGGCCTGCATTATGCAGAGTAAGCCTAACGTCCGGTGCAATATCAGTGACCTCTCCATAGTTAAGAGGAATAGTATGAATAATAGCTTCTTTCACATCACGGTCTCTATATGGTCTGAGCTTTCCTTCTCTCTCTGCAACATCCAGATAGTCGAGTTGCAGCAGTGTTGAAAGATTTAGAGTAGGTGCTGTCATGTAGACAGGTCCTCGATATCCATACTTGAACAGGAATGGGACCATTCCGCAGTGGTCAAGATGCGCATGAGTAATTATGACTGCATCAAGCTCCTCGACATTGAACTCTGGCATATCCAGTCTTGGAAATGCCTTACTTGGAGTACCAACATTAACTCCGCAGTCAATGAGAATATTTGATTCAGGGGTCTGGAGGAACATTGACTGCCTTCCAACTTCCTTGAAACCTCCTAAGGCAATTAGTCGAATCCATCCATTGTCAACAATTGAAGGACGATGAATTCTCCTTCCAATCTCCTTGAATGCTTTATTTCTTCTAGACGCCTCTGATTGGATGATGTATCTAATTTGCTTAATCAACTTGCTTTCAATAGGTGGAGTTCTCATTACATTTGGGCGCCAAAATGTCTGACGCGTAATCTCCCTGAGTGTTGTTCCACTCCTACCAATCACGAGACCTGGCTTCTGAGCTTCAATTATGACCTCGCCTCTCGAATCATCAAAATCGATACTACTGATCTCAGCCTCTTCAGGAACTAGTTCTCGTACAGTCTTCTCTGCCTCTTCTAGAGGAAGTCTTACTTCAGGAGAGGACCTGACAACAATTCTCTTCCTCATCTTTCGGGCAAGCGCTTTGATTTTATCACCATCATCAAGCAGAATCTTTGGAGCCTTAGAATAAATCGCAATCTCCGGTCCTTCATAGTCAACCGAGGTAATTGCTGCTGATCGTGGTAGAGCTGCTTTAACTGCCTCTCGGATGTCAATGTTTTCATTGTTATCATTGTTAGAAGCCATAATAGTCACTTCTCATTTGTAAGTGTAAATCTACTACAATGGAATCCATTTCCCGCTTGAACAAGTGGTTCAAGCATAGTATTGCCATGAAATCTACAAGAGTGCGAACCCGATTATTCGCCTCTCCATATTTTTAGAATGGTTTCTTTGTCTACTTCCTCATATCCATTCTTGTCAATCACACTTACAAGAATAGAATTACCTGAGGCTGCATCTCGTTCAATTGCTGCAGCGACAGCTCGAATAGCTAATTCGATAGCCTTTTTCTTTGGCAAATCATCTTTGTATTCAGCTTCTAGGACACCAAGAGCAACCGGTGACCCAGAACCAGTCGAAGTGAACTTGTCTGGCAGCACAGATCCAATGTAGTCAGTGTAGAACACTTGTGGACCCTCGTCATCAAAGCCCCCTACGAGACATTGCAATAGGTATCCGCCTCGAGCTTGGAACATGATATTGCTTAGCAATCGTGTTAGCGCTTTCACTCTAATTGGCCTATTTCTTTGAATCTCAAAGAGCTTAGCCTCTGCTTTGAGAAGATCCATGATGTTTTGGGCATCAGCAACAGAACCAGCTATTGTTGCTCCAATACGATCAGTTATTTTGTAGATCTTTTGAGCAGTTTTGTTAGCTATCAGGAACCCCATTGTGGCTCTCTGATCACTTGCAAGCACTACACAGTCCTTTGCAATCAGGCCAACTGTCGTTGTACCTGTTTTGAGTTCTTGTTCGGATTGCATTGGATGTTCCATGTCGAGTAACTTCCTTTATAGAGATTAAGTCTCGGAGAACTAGTGACGGTTAGTCGTTTTTTGACGAGTCGATTTAAAGGTTTCCACGTGGTATTTTTATCCACGTGGAATCCGAATCGGCAATTTTAGGTCTTATTCTCAGCTGGAGGTTCTGGACGCGTCCAAGTAGTAATTAGTTTCACTTCTTTCGCTTTCTCAACTACTTTGAGTGCGTCAGCTGCAATACCAATTTCTGCATACTGTACATTTTCTATATACCTCGATTCTTTTGGAAGCTCGATTGTAATCGTTTTTCCAGCAATTGAGGCACTATACTGATCTGTAGGTAATGCAGGAATTCTTCTCTTTATCACAGCAAGAAGTTTCTGAATAGGATCTGAAATGATCTCTTTTACTGTAATATCAAAAATGAGAGTCTTCCCAGCAAGTGGGTTGTTGAAATCTACTCTTACAGTTCTCCCAAGCGATGCGGTTACAATTCCCCTCTCTCTACCGAAGGTAATCTCTTCACCCTTGTAGCCCTTAGCACCCTGTTTCTGCAACTTAGTTAGAGGGATCTTCTTAATCAAGTTCGGGTCTCTAGGACCAGCACCCTTTTCTGGGGGCACTTCGATTGTTTTCGATTCGCCTACTTTCATCCCTACCATTTCTTCTTCGAGAGCAGCTAAAAGCCAATTCCATCCTATTGCTACAAGCATAGGCTCGAATTGCCCTTTTTCTGTGGATAGGTCATTGGCCTTGGCAACTTCTTCCATAGTCGTATCGAATATCTTTCCATCATCCTTGGTTTTGCCTGTGTAATCTATGTAAACCAAGCTCT
>JAEORN010000157.1 GCA_016840825.1 Candidatus Thorarchaeota archaeon
CGCGTTTCATATAACGTGACCTCTCCAAACTATGTAGTTCTTGAGAACGAAGGCTATGACACGACATCAGCCTACCGACATTATAATGGAACAAGAATCTACTGGTATCAAGATGTAGACAACAGCCAGCAGAATGAGCTGTTTGAATTGAATATGAAATATCTCTACAAAAGAGGCCCCATAGGACCCAATTATCAAGGGATTTTTGACTTAAGTTTCCAAATCTTGAATGGAACATCAATTCTATGGAACTTCTCTATCGATCCTACGAATATATCCGAGCATGAGGTCTGGAATGAGATAAATTCAGCAGTCGTCGAGATACCTGGAGGATTATCTGCTTTTCAAGTGCGGGTAAGTTTCTCTGTTAATGCAAGCTCTAGCTATGTTGAAATTCCATACGATGATCCAGATTTGAATAACCTAACAGATAATGGTAGATTCATTACATTTTGGTTGGATGATGTATCTCTGACAGCTTTACAAAAACCAGCTCCTGAACGTGTAGATCTGCAGGTTCATTTCGGTTTGTATGGCGATTTTGATATTATTGGAGAGAATGGACTTGGTTCAGTTCTTGTAAATTGCAATTACCTAACTAGAGCATTTATTCCATTTTCATTTTCATCGAACACAACTATCTCTTTCGAGTATCTAGTTAGGATGAGTAAGATGACCAAATTCTATAGTTCATCATATTCAACAAGTCTCGAAAACATAGGAGTTTCTTATGAAATAGACCTAGGCCAAAACATTAGTTTGTTCTTCTATACTTATATCAAATCATATCCTGAAGTCGGAGACCTTGGATTCGTAGTTCACTATCCCCACGACTGGTTCAATCCCGTAGTCGAAGATCCCTTCGGAAGCGATATCACAGCTCAATTGGTCCATGGATCTGATTACGTTGAGATTCCTGTTGGTGTGGCGAATCTTGTTGGTTGGTGGAATGTTCATTTAAGTGGACCGAATTATGTTTCTTCGATCTCAACACAGGTCAAGAGGCAGACAAGTCAGAATTGGCAGGATGAAACTGTCTTCAATAGCGGTGATAGAGTCCGGTGCCAAGCAACTATAGGATATGAATCTGAATTGATTACGAACGTGTCTAGCGTGGATATTAACTGGTATCTCCCCTCAGGCAGTCTCTGGTGGAGTGATCCAATAGATGGATCAAATATTACTATAGTTGAAACTACTGGAACTACTTTAGGACCGTATAACGCTTCAATTGGCGTTTGGATTGTAACGCTTTCGTGGTGTAATGGCACTGAAGTGGCTTATGGCTTTGCATCCTTTGAAGTACGCCACCAATTGACAGTTTTTGCACAAACGCCAAATATCGACATAGAACCGGGTGATAGTTTTACTGCTGCCATCTTCATTTATGATCAGGATAATGGAAATCCTATCCTTGAAGGAGCCAATGTGGTTGGTAATTGGTCGGTAGGTGATGTTACCTTCAGTCCCAATCTCGCGAAAGGTTGGTGGGAAGCTGATTTCAATTCCTCAGCAATTGGAACCGGAGCCTTTGTACTCATGGCGGTTGTCACCATGCCCTACTATGAGATTGGGAACTGCTCAATTAATGTGAATATACCAGCTGCTGAATCACTCTTCATTATAACACTTAGAGCATCTCTATTTGGTGCCTTAGCAGTGTTTGCCTTATTCGTTGTGATATCAATCAGCCGCCGTTTCTATGTAAAAACATCAACGAGCAGAAATCTAGCACTCCTCTCCCTCAAGGGTCGAATAGAGGACGCGAGGACTCTGATTGGTGTTCTAGTAATCCATAGGTCTATCGGTCTTCCCATCTACTCCCACATAATCAAAGGTGGTTTCCAAGAGTCGATTCTTAGTTCGTTCATAACTGCTCTATCGCAATTCCGTGCTGAGTTTTCTTGGGATGAACCAAGATGGACTGCAATACCAATAACTGAAGTAATAACTGCCGTTCAGACAGAGGTTCTCATTTGTGCTATGATTACTGTTGAAACCTCTTCAGAGAGGCAGAAGAGGCAATTAGAGGCCTTTGGAAAGGATATTGGCGCGTTATATGATTTAGATAATGGCGAAATGAAGAAAATTGTGAACAATAGAAATCTAGATGAATCAATTGACCCAATATTCGATAGTCACTTTGATGGGGCTCTATTCGACCGGTACATTGGAGTGAATGATCCTCTTCCGAAGCACTTGGAGCCTGTAAAGACAGCGATGATGGGTATGGATCTCGAACATGGAGTGTCTCCTGAGGCTATAATCAAAGCGATGATTCCTCTCGGATATAGTGATAGAAAATCACACATCCTTGTCCTTGAAGCAATTGATAGAAATTATTTGATAGCAGCTGAACGTGTCAATCCATCTCGAGATGAATCAGAAGGATAATGTCCATTGACTCTACTATAGAATTCGATTTATCAGGAAGTCGTACATACTCTTTTACAGGTCAAGTTCCCGATGGAAGAGATAACGATTCGGTATTGGAGCCCTCATGGCAGACAAGAAGAAACGAAATTTCACATAGGGCACTCGAAAATAGACCTAGTGATGCGTGCAGCGAAGAAGATCGATTTATCGAATATCAGTAAATGTAGCAAGCTTCAAACACTTGATCTTTCGCATAACATGTTAGATGAATTAAATCTTGCAGCGTTGGCCAGCAGTACTTCATTAAACGTGCTTCGGATTCAGAGTAATCATCTCACCAGCTTGGATCTCTGGCCTCTAATCGATTGTATCGGATTAAGCGAACTTGATCTTACAGAGAATCGCCTGCATTCGATAGATCTATCTCCCATCTTCTTGAAGACTCGTGTCCGTCTGGATTCTTCTGTTGTAGTCTATGCTGATTCTCTCCTGCGATATATTTTCGTAAGAGACGAGTTGGCACAGCGATTTCATCTTGTGAGACCTGATGGAGCACCGTGGACGGCGCCACCAGTAATCATGTGGTCAGGATATTCAGACCTTGCGAGCAAAATCGGATGGCCTGAGGTAAAAAGACGCATCGATTCTCTACTGCGAGACGTGACATCTGAACAATGGTATAGTGCTCAAAGAGGTCTGCTTATTGGACTAGACATGGCGGAGCTTGCCGGCTATGATGGTAATCCAAAGATGCTCCTGGAAGGCACGGATGAAAGCGACTCATTCAAAGATGCAAGTCACATCATCTTTGATAACACTGTTCAATTACTAGAAACGCAACTTGATAATGATGGGCCCACTCTTTTTCTTGACATTCAAAAGATGCGAAAAACAAGCGCATCAAAATTAATACCAAAAATAGTTGAGCGAAGAAAAGATGAGATTGAAACTACTTTTATACCGAGTCTTGGGAGTAAAGTGTTTCTTGAATCATTATGGATGACTCATTATGGTTTTCAAATACTTAAGGCGACCAGTGTCGGTATAGTAACAAACTTGGAATCTTTTAGGTCAATAAAAGATAGTTTTGCTGAAGTCGGTCTGGCAATCAAAACGCACAAAACAGCAATGCCACAACTCGCAGATTCCGGTAACATATCAAATGGTATGCGTAGTCATGTTCTTGCCATCATTCAGGGATCTTATGATTGATTATTATGGGAATTTACCTTCTTCAAAATGTTAAATTATGAATTCGTCAGGTGATGAAGTTCAAAGGAAGTGATGTCAAGAGTGGACAGAGAACGGAAATACTTCAACGAGCCCCTTGTTAAAACTAGGATCAGTTGGCTCCACTTTCCCAGAATATGCCCTGTTTGTTGTTCTCCTTCCACCTCATCTACTCTAATTTCAGCCACACCTCGTAGCAAACAGTGGTTACGACCCCACTGGAATCCAACATTCTATGCAAGTGATAGACGTCGAATCAGATTACAACCGCCTGCTAGTAAGAGCTTTCTTGTTCATGTTTGTGAAGAACACCATATTACGGATGAAGGTAATTTTCGAATGCGAGGTCTATCAATGCTTCTAGCGGCAATCCTCGGTGGAATGTCAGTCTTTGCTCTGATTTTCACTGGATATGACTTGTCATCAGGAAGAGGAATCCATCCAATTGCAGCCGTTTACATTGTTGCTCTTCTCTTATCACTCGTCTTTGGCTATGTGGCTTTCCGACCCACTGCTCTTGAGGCATCCGTGAAAATCATTGGATTTGATTTTGATATCCAAAATGTCGGGTTTCAATTTCAGAATCAAGAATACAGGATGCGGTTCATTGAGGAAAATCAAATGGGGTCTGAAATTGTTAATTGGATTGTAATGGCATAGACTATGCATTCCGTTCGTCTTTCACTTCATTATAACTGCATACCCGTGCCAAAGCTGTAATTGCTTCAATCATATTATGGAATACAGGTATGCCTTCCTCAACAAATACATTCCATGCTTCTGACCTTGGAATGGGATATGCGACCTCTGGGACAACAGCTAGCACAGGCTTGTGATTCCTCTCGACAATCTCTTTGCCAACTTTGGCTATAGCTCTCCAATAGTCCACAAGAACATCCTGAGCCCCCATGATACTAGCTACTTGAAACATGTTGTGAACATCCACCTCAAAAATGAGTGAAGAGAATTGTGGGTCTTCTGCAGCAATCCGTATGACTTCTGTCGTCGTCTGATCCTGATAGTAATCCGCTGCCAAATCAATTGGATTTCCCAGA
>JAEORN010000158.1 GCA_016840825.1 Candidatus Thorarchaeota archaeon
AAATACCTCATGGCTATGAAGGGCAGATTAGACCACGAAGCGGTCTGGCTTTGAAGAATGGCATCACTATTACCAACTCTCCAGGAACGATAGATAGTGGGTATCGAGGAGAGGTTAGAATCATTGTGCATAATTTGGGGAGGGAATCATTCACGATCTCGAAAGGGATGAGGATTGCACAGATTGCAATACGTCCAGTTCCTGAAGTCGAGTTTGTCGAGGTGGATGAACTCGAGGAGTCAGATAGGGGAGAAGGGGGATTCGGAAGCACAGGTGCCTGAGAAGTAGGAATCTACTAATACTCGAAGGCCCCCATTGTGTACTTCGTCTGTGTGAGGACTGTAGATGACTGACTTTGACGTGATTGTTGTAGGTGCTGGGCCAGCCGGATCCACTGCTGCTCGTAGAGCATCGCAAAGTGGACTGAGTGTGCTATTAGTCGATAAAGAGGTGTTCCCACGATCAAAGCCTTGTGCCGGCGGATTCACTGATCATGTTGAGAATGACCTAGATTTCGACATCACCGACATCATTCACCGGAGAGCCTATGGCCAAACACTGTATTCTCCCTCAGGGCTTGTTGTAGATTGTACACGTCCAGAATCCTCCGGCTCACTATTCATGAGGGATGAATTTGACCATTTGCTCCTGCAAAAAGCTGAAGAAGCCGGTGCAACGGTGGTCCAAGGAGAGAAAGTAACAGCTGTTTCAGAAAATGAGAAGCAGGTCACGATATCCACGAAGGAAGGAAAGAGATACTCTGGAGCATATCTTGTAGGAGCAGATGGCATCAATAGTGTGGTGGCAAAGGAATTAGGATTCTATTCAGGTTGGAGTGATAAGAGTGCAGCAGTTTGCATTGAGATTGAAGCTGAGGTAGGAGAAGCAGCAGTCAAACGAATATGTGGAGTTCCTTATGATGAGGAGGGAATTTCGATTCACATCTTCTTTGGATCAGTGTCATTTGGCTATTCTTGGTGCTTTCCAAAGCGATCAATCCTCAGCATTGGTGCAGGTTGTAGGCAGGACAGAGCGAAGAATCTTCGAGAGAAATTCAACGAATGGTTTGCACAATTCAAGAAGACACATAATATAGAGCCAAAGATCCTCTCAGACACATCTGCACGAGTGCCGTATTCAGGTGCAGTGAAGACCACCGTGAAAGGACGCTCTCTGCTAGTAGGTGATGCAGCAGGTTTTGTGAATCCATTCGACCAAGAAGGAGTGATTTTAGCTGTTAAATCAGGCATCATCGCAGCACCGGTCCTCAAGAGAGCAGTTGAGTCAGCAGACCCTCGTGAATTGAGAAGCTATGAAGGGGCTTGGAAGAACCAATTCAATGATATGTTGAAGGTTGGAAAGAAGATCGCAGATATACTTCTGAAGAATGAGAAGAACATGGAAACGGTCTGCCGATTGGCTGCGGAAGACCCTGTCATCAATCAGATTACATACGAGCTAATAGCAAGCTTGGACTCATACAGCACTCTATACAGGAAGTTGATCAAACGGATTCTGCTGAAGCATCCTCGAGAAGGCCTTTCACTCTACACTTAGGATATCATAGATCTCCTGATAATATTGCATCGACGAAGGAATCCAGAAGTGGACCTTCTGGGACTAGAACCGGGGTGAAATATCGAGAACCTTTCCTCAATGACACGGTCTGTTGAACCTCGCTTAGGAATTCCAAGAGTGCGTAAATAGCATCGCGACTCCAATCTGTGACATCTATGCTTCCAGAGAATGAGAATCTACGGAGTACTTCCTTGAAATACGCTCTATTATCACAGGTGACGTATCTTCCCATGTTTTCCAACCGTATCAGAGCTGATTCTTGATCAGGATCTATGACGAGTATGTCGAATGACATACATTGTAGTGTTATGAGGTTCTAATAAGCACCACAAATCTATACTACACGGTAGTTGGATGCTTTGCACTCCGTCTTTTCGTCCCGAGACCGCCAATAGACCACCCATTTCCCCTCTTGTGTCCTGGAGAGGTGAACATGGTTGTCAAGACTGAGCGCTTTCGCCTTTCTAATGGCATCGGCACTCCTCTCGAATTCTCCAGCAAGCCTGAAGACTTTCCCTCCAAGGAATCGCCATTTATCTGCGGTCATATAGTTAGGTCCTGAGTTCGCCTAATAATCTCACACCAATCTGTCATTGACACAATGTTTTTAATCATAATACACGCGTTGGACTCTTACAGGGCCGATGGTCTAGCCCGGCTATGATACCGCCAAACGGACGGTTTCGCCGACTGATACCGCATTGACAGTGCGGTGGTCGCTGGTTCAAATCCGGCTCGGCCCACCACTTTTTATTATTCCGAACTTCTTTTGTACCACTACACCTTACAACTAATCAAATATTGTCTGAGTTCAATGAGGGTCAAGGAGATGTCAGGAGAGAAGAAAGAGTCCGAGGATGTTCTTTGGTGGTTTGAGAATAAAGACGATCTCAAAGTCCCAGAACAAGATATGGAGAGAGATTCTAAGAGCAAACCTGTAAAGAAACCTCCTAGTAGGGGAGAAGTAATAGAATCTAACTATACTGAAGGGAAGATAGATGCATTAGAATTTCTCTCTCAACTTATGGAGAGCAAAGAGTATGCGAAATTTGAAACCATCATTAAAGCAATCAATGAACTGAATCACACCGATGATTATGAAGCAGTTCTTGATTGTATTGAAAGTATTTACCAACTCAAGCTATATCTTCCTGACCCACACATATGGGATGAAATCTCGCTGTATAGAGCGTATCACGAAGCTACATTTAGAATACTAGAGAGTATCAACAACGAGCGAGCTGGCAAAATCCTCTATTCCTACATCGAACGAACACATCAAGTCTATGATGGTTGTGGACATTACCACACAGAAGGAATTCAGCCTAATGTCCTTCATCTTGCCTTTATATCAGCGGCAAAAATGAATGTCAAAGGCATTGAAGAATTGATGCTGCAGTTCATTGGCAGGAGTGTAAAAGACTTCACCTCTGAGGTTGCAGAAGGCTTTTTGATGCTAAAAGGAAAGGAAGGAATGGATATTCTCATCCACTCTCTTGTTTGGGCAAGGGAGTATCCTCAAGACGAATCGTGGAATTTTGATGATGCTCTTTTTACTATACTCAAAGAGAATGATGGAGAATATCTTGCAGAGCGAGTCGAATCTATCCTTAGAAAACATGAACCAGAATGGATTCATCATCAAGAACCAGAATTGTACTTCATCTACAAGAACGTGATGAGAGGTCTTGGAAAACCAATTTTGCCTTATGGTGAGTTCGTACCAATCGCGACATGTAAGAATTGTGGATATGAAGATGTGATTCAAACATGTCCTAGGTGTGGAGAATCTTTGTATGACGATTATTAGATTTCAAATCCGGC
>JAEORN010000022.1 GCA_016840825.1 Candidatus Thorarchaeota archaeon
ACGCTCTTCAACGTGAGCTTTAGAGGCATATACTGGAACTTTTAGATCAGCTAGCTGCTTAGAATGTACACAGCCCTTATCTGCAAGAAATACTCCATCTTGAACAAGCAGTACACCAACTTCGTTTCCACCTGTCTTGATTGCAGAGATGACCTCATCGAGATTTGAGCAATCACTTGAGAGCCAAATTAGAAATTTCATTGTCTTTTTCCACTCCTAGAATGTAATTACAAGGTCATTCTCCTCGAATGCCTTACCAATAGCGACCTCATCAAGAACCTCTACTTCTTCAAGAAGTTCATCTGGATTGATGTTACGTTCTTCAAGTGAGCGCTTGCTCGCGCATATCCTTCCATCAAAGCTCAGATAGGTAGATTTGAACATCCTGATGTGTAAATCATGCATATTCTTCAATAGCGCATAGACTCCATCGCCCATGAATAGCATAACAGGCTGATGGTCCATACCGAACATACCGACAGATGCTCTCCATCCTTCGAAGTTGATGATCGTTCCAAAAGGTCTACTATTAATCAGTATCAAAATTTGTTTTTCTTCGAAATCCATCCAATCAACCTCCTACATCGTGAATGTAACAAAGCGTTCACATTCACCCATTATCTCTGCCAGTTCAGTGAGTCCGGTTACCTCAACACCGGGAGTATAATCACTACCGCGTTGGTCGAATCCCCTTGCAGAAGTGCAAAGACCACATGCCTGGAAGACAACTCCCATATCAGCCAGTTCTTGAAGTCTGTTGTTCATCGGTATGTCAGGATCTGGGTCCTGATTGAGTTTGGCGTTATTGACTCCATCAACGAATAGGAAAACTTTGACGCCATATCCCTTTTCGACTGCTGCTTTTGCTAGTTCATAGAACGTGTGTGAGTTCTGAAATGTGTACGGGCCAGTGAGCAGCAGTACTCCCAAGTTCTTCTTATCCACGTTGGTTCATCTCCAAAAGACTTAGCATATGGCCAGAAATATGATTTAAAACTGTAGCGAAGTGGCAACATAGTTATCTTTTCAGACACTATCGGCATTTCTTGATATGATTATATCTCGAGATAACATTGAAAAGCATCGTATCTCTTTCTTCACAAAAACTTGACAGGTGTAGATTAGATTTGTCCGAGGTATTCCTACAATTAGAGCTAAAAGATGGAAAGAAACAGGAATTGGAGTTCGATGAAGATGATGAGAAAATCCTATTGGCTAGTAAGGGAATAGTGAGCATCGATCTCTCTCCTTTATCAGATGTAGATTTTGTCATCGAACTTGATTTGGGCTCTAATCGTATTGAATCGATAGATCTCTCACCCCTTGCCTCATGCAAAAATCTAGAAACCTTGAGTCTATTCAAAAATCCTTTGAAGGAACTTGATATCTCACCATTATCTAGTTGTATGAATTTAATGGAACTGAATCTAGGATCCACTGGAGTAAGGAACATTAATCTCGAACTTTTCAAAGAAACCCAACTAAAACGGTTGCGACTCTTTGGTAATGAAATTTCAAATATTGATCTTAATCCATTAGAACATCTTACAACCATGGAAAGCTTGGAACTAGAGAATAATAGTATAAACAAGATAGATTTGCAGCCACTAATAAATAGTAAGAATCTAAATCAAATCAATCTAATGTACAATGAACTTGTTGCTATCAACCTTAAACCACTAATAGAATGCACGAAGATGAAATTCCTCTATTTGCACCATAATGTCTTGAAAGAAATCGACCTATCGCCAATGTCAACATGGAGTGATTTCAGAATATTACGATTAGGAGGTAATGAGCTGGAATCTATTGATCTGAAACCGTTGGCAGGTTGCACCAACCTCAGACGATTAGGTTTGGCTATGAATAAATTAGAACATCTCGATCTTGAGCCATTAGCTAATTGTCCTGAACTGAGAGCATTAGATTTCGCTGGCAACAGACTAGCATCAATCGACCTCACTCCCTTAACGAATTGCAAATCACTAGAAGAGCTCTATCTCTTCAGCCATCATCCAGAAGAAAATGAGTTTAACAGAGTAAACATTAGTGCGTTGTTTGGTTGTTCAGACTTAGAGGATCTGGGAATTTCAGAAGAAACAGAGCTAGTGGCAAAGGCAAGCCTCAAGAAACAGAAAAACATTCCATACGCTATAGAAGAGCTAGTAGATGAAGACCGAGTTGAGTGGGAGTAGCCTGTAACTTAATTATCCGAATGTCTTTTTAAGGAATCAAGGTAATATAATATCGCACGCCTAACGAACTATCTGGCAAAATTTCGTTGGGTGCTATTAGATGGATGCTCGTAGGAAAGAAATGGAGCGCATGGCTAGGCTCTATATGGAATATTTGAATAGCCCTTTTGGTAAGCGCGTTATGAGCGGTCTGAAGGAGGGGGAGAGCTTTTCGATTCATTCGACTTCAGAGAGTATGAGAATTACCAAGAAAGATGGAAAAGCAATTGTCAAAGTGGAGGATAGATATCGAGACAATATTGACAGATCAAAGATTCAGCGAATTCCATAATGAGGAACGACTAATTCTTAGTATTTATAAATAACAATTGCTAAGTCTGCTCGGTGAAAGAATTGGTCGTGGAGATGGATGAAGCAACCAAAGAACAAGTCAAAGTGATGTTTTCAACATTGGAAGATGATGTAACTATTCATCTCTTTGTTAAAGATCATGATTGTCTGTATTGTGGTGATACAACAGCTTTGATCACCATGGTAGCAGACCTTTCCAAGAAGATAACTGTAGAGAAACATACAGATGAGATTGGTTCTGGGAAGGCAGCTGAAATGGGGGTTCGAGCACATCCAACAGTTGTACTCCATGGTAAAGATAAGTACAAAGTACGGTTTCTTGGAATTCCTGCAGGGCATGAATTTGGAGCTCTGATAGCAGGGATTGTAGCAGTTTCCACAGGTTCGGTACCTTTAGAGCCAGATATCATTCAGGACATCAAGGAAATTGACAAACCACTGCACATCCAGGTTTTTACAACACCTCAATGTCCATACTGTCCAAATGCAGTTCGACTAGCTCACTATGCGGCTATCCTAAATCCATTGATAGAAGCAGACATGGTTGAAGCATTAGAATTCCAAGATCTGGCTAACAAATACAAAGTATTTGGGGTTCCCAAGACTATAATCAATGAAACAGTTCATATAGAAGGAGCCGTACCTCCGGAGGCTTTTGTAGAGAAACTATATGATGCAGTAGAGAAATAGTCGCCACTTGAGGCGGCTTTTTCTTTTTTGAGAGTGATGCAATTGGAAACTGAATCATACGTAATTATGCTTAGACCAGCTAATGACTACGGAAGAGATGGAACTGATGAGATAGTATCCCAACACTTTAGCTATCTCAAGAAGCTTCATGATGAAGGGATAGTAATAATGGCAGGGCGATTCTCAGACGTACTGATTGGACTTGTCATGTTAACCGTAGAAAATAGAATTCAAGCAGAAGATATAATGAAGAATGATCCTGCTATCAAAGCTCGAATTTTCCATGGGGAACTCTATAAGTGGAGGATTGCACTGGAACCACCTTGATAATTTGGTCTATTGCTTCGAATCCTGTTTCTATTAATCAGTAAATGAATTTCTACAGTACTGCTTTTTCGTTAACATACTTGTATGCTTGATAAGCAGCATGGACCCCTTCAGCAACACCTGTGATAGCCTGTTTAAATTCGGAGTCTACGACATCTCCAGCTGCAAAGACACCTTCAAGATTAGTACGACTTGATCGATCTATCTTGATCTCACCTTTCTCATTCAGCTCTACTCCCATTTTTTGTGCGAGAGTCGAATAAGGTATACCTCCGATGGCGATGAAGATACCATCAAGTGAGAGCATATCAGATCCATTATGGGATTTATCTAATCTTACTGCGGTCACTCTTTCAGAACCAAGAATCTCTGTCACATTTGTTTCAGTAATGATCTCAATCTTAGATTCTTTCTCTATGCGCCTTTCATTAATTGGTTCAGCTCGAATCTTCTGCCTGCGGTAGATGATAAAGACCTTAGCGCAGTATTTTGCTAATAGAAGGGCTTCCTTCGCAGCACTATCAGATCCACCAATAACTGCTACAACCTTATCCTTGAAGAGCGGTGCATCGCAAAGGGCGCAATAACTCACACCCTTATTTCTTAGCTCGTCATGCCCTGGTACTTCAAGCTCTCGTTCCTTCATCCCAGTCGCGAAGAGAATCGTTTTAGCAAGAAAGGTCTTCTTATCAGTAACAACATAGAAGAAACCTTGATCATCTCTAAAGACATCAGTTACTGTTCCAGTTTCAATTAGTACTGGATATGCTTCCGCATGCGCCTTGATGTTGTTCGCGAGCTCTTGACCGGTCAATTGCTTGAATCCAGGATAGTTAGCGACATCATCAGTGAGTGTAATGGTTCCTCCATCTACGTCCCCAACTACTGCACACGAAAGGTCCAGCCTTGCTGCATACATTGCTGCTCCATAGCCGGTCACTCCTGAACCGATAACAACCAAATCATACATTATGATTATCCTCCCAAAGACCTATTCAAGCGACGCTCGGTCCTACGGTCAAAGCCTACGAAGACCTCATTATCAACTATTATTACAGGAATCCCTTTTTGCTGCGTTTTTTGATAGATGTCATCAAACGCGTTGGGATTTTTTGTGACATCGATTTCATCATATTCTACCCCATTCTCGGAAAGGAACTTTTTCAGATTCTCCGAGTGTGGGCATTTTGGTGCAGTGTAAATTGTGGCCTTAACCATAACGCATGCTTCCAGAGTTTCGTTACTTAGTCAACTACAAAAAGGATTCATTGTACATATAGATTTTGACAGCTGCCGAAATTCTAAGAGATACAAGTATATTTTATGACTTGGATGTACTAATAGGCAGAACAGCTGAAACCGGATTGGATGAAATGAATGCAGGAAAATCTATCCCAAATGTGGAAATAGGACATGGTTCCGCCCAGGGTAGTGATGCATTCAAGTTGGGAGTAGATGCCGCATCCAGAGCTATCGAAGATATCGAGGAACATAATCTATCCTTGATGCTTGTTCATATAAGAGGGTCTCAAAACATCTCGGAGATACTGGATGGAATAACGACTGTCACAGAAGATGCACCGGTTATTGGTATAACCTCAATTAAGAGTGAAGAAACTGAAACGATAGAAATTAGTGCCATTGCCATTGCGACACCTTTCCTTACTGTTTCTGTGGGTTTAAGTTCGACAAAAGAAGGAGATGTCGAATCCACAGTAAAAGAAGCCATGGCTTCTGAGGAATTGGAAAATTATTTCGGAGAGAATAGGCAAAAGTATTGGAAAGAGATGGTAAGCATTGGAAAATCTGCAATAGGAATGGTCCTATGCACAGGGAAATTTGGACATAGTGATAATTGCATTGAAAGATCTCTTAGTATCCTTAGAGAGAACTCAGACGGACAGATACCTTTCATTGGCGGTAGGCTGCTTTTCGTTTCAGGCAAAGGAGCTGGTAACCTCATCTACTATGATGACCTCTACGAGAACGCATTGTTGCTTGTAATCTTAGAAACAAATCTGACAATTGGAATTGGTACTGCAGATGGCTTTTCACCAATGGGAATCGCAATGCTAGTAACAAAAGCTGATCAAAAAGAGATCTTCGAGCTTGATGGAATGCCAGCTACTGAGCGTTTATCGGAAATCGGAGAAGCGAATATATCACTAGGAATTGTTGATAGTTTTGGCAATAGCAGAAATATAATCTATGAAGCTATTCCCGAATCAAAGTCATTGAGGGTATCCTCGCCGCAACCTGTTGGAACACGGATAAATGCGATTAAGGGATTGGGTAATGATCTTGAGGAAGCTGGCGAAGAAGCATTCAAGAAATCTCTGATTAGAGGTAATATCGAGGATCCGGTTCTTAGTTTTGTTTTTTCCAGCGTATTTAGGAGACCTTTGCTTTCAAATACTGTCTTCGACGAACTCAGGCAATCAATTACTTCTCGACCAAATATGCGAGTAGTGGGATTTGACACAGATATTGAGATTGGTCTGACAGACGAGGGATTAAATCGAGCGAATAAACTCACTGTATCTGTTTTAGTACTTGGGAATGATTTGTCCTATGCTGCAGAGGTTGCAATGGAAAACAAGGAACTTGTAGGAAGACTTCAACGAGCTGAAGCTAGTCAACGTGCACTCCTTGACTTAATGCCAGATGCTATTCTTGCAACAGACACTACTCTCCAAATCACACACTGGAATCCCAAAGTACAGGAATTGCTAGGACACGATGAAGAAGCAGTGATGGGATTAAATGTCACGAGAATATTGCATCCTCGTCTCCGTTGGACTCTTGAGAATGCTGCAAAGGAATTAAGAGAAGAAGGTGTTGCGAGCTTCAAGGTATTTGAAGCTGAAGTCATTCGTCTGGATAACACACTAGTTCCTGTTGAGGTAACGGTTTCATTCAATCCTCTTCAGGAGAGATATTGTTATGTTATCGCGATTCATGATATTACAGAATATAAAAGTGTACAATCAGTTCTCGATAGAGAGAGGAATGCCTATAGAACCATTGCTGAAGCAGCTATAGATGCATCATCAATTGAAGAGTTATCTCAGACTGTACTCCAAGGGATCAGTGATACCTTGGCCTATGATATTGGTACTGTAAGAATCTTTGATCCTTCCAAGGATGCAATCAAAATGGTAGCCTGTGTTGGATTGAAGAATGAAGATCTACCAGAAGAGCTTGCTGTTGGACTGTATGAAGAAACAGGATATCTTAACACAGAAACTGCTTTGACTAAGAGATCTATTTTCGCTCCTGATGTTAGTCAGGACCCGACACTTGCAGATAGAAAATCTCGTATTGAGGAGTTGGGAATAGAATCAATTGTGATATATCCTTTAACGGGGTCTCGAGGACAGTTGTTGGGAGTACTTAATCTAGCAGCCTATTCAAAAAAAGAGGATGCGACTGAATCAAAGACATTCTTTGAAGTTCTTGCGGGTATGTTCGCTACTGTTTTGGAACGTAGAATGACCCAGGCCGCCCTTGCTGAGAGTGAAATGAAGTATCGAACAGTCTTACAATCTGTAAGAGATATTGTCCTTGTCTTCGATGAAGATGACAGATATACTGAATGCTATACAGACGATCCCTCACTGCTTCTACAACCTCCAGATGAATTTCTTGGAAAACATGTTTCTGATGTGTTACCTGCTAAGATTGCAACAGAAATCTTGAGAGCGTTGCGGAAAGTTAGAGATACAAAACTCCCAATATCATTGGATTATTCTTTGGAGATCAAGGGAGTATTGAAGTGGTTCTCAGCGAACATGTCACTTCATGAAGATGGAAAAAGTGTGGTGTCTGTTTCAAGGGATATTACTGCTCGAAAGGCAGTTGAAGAAAGCCTTGCAAGAAGAATGGAATATGAAAAAGCGCTTGCTGATATCTCACAGTCACTTCTTATGAGTGATGATCTTTCCTCTAACGTATTTCAATCAGCACTCTCAATTTTGAGAAACGTTTCAAATTCAGATAGAGTGTATCTATTTCAAAATGTCAGAACAGCAGATAATGAGTTGAGCATGCAACTATTGTCTGAGTCTGTGGCAGAGAACATTGCATTAGAAGGAGAAGACTATCAGCAGTTCCTGACACCCTACAGTGCAGGATATAAGAGGTGGGAGAAAGAGCTCTCAAACGGAAGAATCATTATTGGCAAAACAAAGAGCTTCGCAGATGATGAAAGACTCAGACTGGAAAGTTTGAATGTTAAATCAGTGCTTGTACTTCCTTTATGGGTTCAATCAAGATGGTATGGCTTTATCGGCTTTGATGACACTGTTACTGAGAGGGAATGGACAGAGGATGATGTAAGGCTCCTAAGAACTGCTTCAGAGATGATCTCCACGTTCATAGCTCGCGTTTCTGCGGAGGCTGAACTCCGTTCCTCACTTCGGGATCTCGAATTATATTCATCAATCCTAAGACATGATTTTGCTAACGATGTCATGGTGATAATGAATCAAATCGAAGCAGGAGAAATGTTAGGAATTGATGAGGACCGCTCCAAAGATATAATTGAAACTACCAAGCGGTCAACCGAGAGAATGTCACAAGTCCTAACTGTCTTCACTGCTGAGGGAAAACAATCACGATATCATGTAAGGGAGCTTCTTGACTCCATCATCGAGTATGCTAATAGAACCCATCCAAAAATGAAGATTGACCTCAAGATTTCCAGTGATAGCTCTGAAAAGTATGTTTCTGGTGGAAGATTATTACCGATGGTCTTCTCTAATCTTCTCCGAAATGTGGATGATTATGTTGGAGAGGATGCGGTGGTTACGATAAAATCTCACGCTCTTCAGTCAGGTGAAGTTGAGTTTATAGTGTCTGATAATGGACCTGGCGTCGATCCATCCATAAAAGACAGATTATTTGAACAAGGGGTTTCAACATCAGGTGGAGGTTTGGGACTCTATCTCTCAAAGAAAGTAATAGAAGGTTATCATGGACGGATGGAATATATTGATACAAATGACAATGGAGCTATGTTTAGAATAGTTATTCCAGTTTCATGATATCAAAGTAGACTATTCATCAGAAACTGATTCAACTGGTGGAATGTCCCTCTTAGTCCAGATATTCCTTGGAGACTCAATTTCCTGAATAACAAAGCATCCGCGAACTCCGGTCCACAATCCTGAGGTGCAAACAAGTCCGATACCCTTGTCTCTTCGACCCAAGATCTTTACGACCTTCTCTTCGTGAGGTCCAAACTCTACTAAGGATTTGTGAGCCGCTAACTCCTCTTCAGTTGTGCTGATAGACCCAAATCCTTTCAGCTTGTACTTCCCCCTTGCTGCTGAATCCAGAAGATTGAGAAGAGTTAGTGAATCATTTGAACGATTCCTGACAAGATACCACTTGACCATTTAACATCATCTTACCAGAGCATTGAATAGTATTACACAATCAATAATAAGATGTCTTCGATAGTGATTCAAAGAGTGGGAGAATTTGTCTAGAATACTCATTACGGGATATGAAGGCTCTTTCCCTAGAGTGTTCTCTTTTGAGTCAACAACTGAATATGTTTCAATTAATAATACCTCAATCAATCGGATTGATCTTTCTGAAGCCCATAGAATGAACAAGCTCCAGTTCCTTGATATCAGTCAAAATAAGATTGATCAAGTGAATCTGAAGCAATTGTCAAGATGCTACAACTTGTCTAGTCTAAATCTATCACATAATTGGGTCGAGTCTATCGATTTATCACCACTCTCAAATTGCTCAAGACTGAGTTGGCTAAGTCTTTCATCGAATCATATTTCCAGTATTGATCTTAGACCTTTAAGTAAATGCAAAGAGCTGGAGTATCTTTTCCTCTCTTCTAATAGATTTGAGAAATTAGATTTGAGTCCTCTAGCGCAATGTCCCAATCTTCGAGAGCTTGGTATCACTACGGCAGGAGATCCCGGGTTTTACGATATCGAGAATGCTTTGGACCTCCGACCTTTGATAGGCCTTCGTAGATTGAAGAAGATTCACATTTCACGAACGCACTACGCTACCCTAGGAGTAACTCAAAAAACCATTCAGGAAAAACCCCGAGGAATAACAGAGGTTCTAAAGAAATGCAAGAATGTTACGATTGAACGATTAGTCAATCATAGAATTAAGAAGCATGGACTAGTGAAAGGGATTACTTCACTTGAGAATGAAATTTCTCATCTACCATCCTCTTATTGGTATTCGGTGCGGGAACAAGTTCTTGAACCTCTAGGCTTGTCTATTATCGCTGGGTATGATGGAAGGATTTCAGAACTTGTAAAGGGAACAGAAAAACAAGGAAAAGATTGGGCCAATCAAGTGATAGCGAGAGCGGCAGATGAAATTTCAAAAGGAGCTACAACTATTCTATTTGATTTAGACACTATACCAATGACTTTGCCAAGTCATGGGAAACTGAGGGCAGCTATCCTTGAAAGCAGATCAAATGAAATTCGGGAAGCACGTATTTTCGTTTGTGAGAGATGTGTAGATTTTAGAGAGGTATTATATACTGCATGGGGATTCCAAATGCTAAAGGGGGAAGGGCAATGGATCTTTGGCACTAGTGGAAAGCAGTTGATTGACCTAAGGGATAGATTAAGGAACCTTGGGTTTGGATTAATCTTCAAATCTGTGAAAATCAAAGATACGTGGCCTAATCCAAGAAACGAACCCTCATTGAAGATCAGACAATCTATCCTTGGTTATATTGACAGACATGCGAAACCGCTACTCAAGGATAAAGCGATGCAATGCATACTCAAATCCAATCTCCATCCTTTAAGGAATGAAATCGAGAAGATAATGACAGAAATCTACGGAGGGAGTGAGGACTGAATAGCTCAGACATAGAATCACGTTTGCTTATCTTTGCGAATGCAATCAAAGAATCAGAAAATCTTCCTGAATTTGAGAAGAATCTAAAGAGCATTGAGAGCATCGAAGTTATAACTTCCAAAGAAGTTCGAGCGGCATTACAAGATAGAGCTAAAGATGTATTTTGTCTGATAAGAAGAGCCCGTATGGAAGGTAGAGATCCTCCTCATCTTTCATGGATAGTCCCCTTTCAGGAATTCCTACTAGAACCCGCTTCTCAAAATGAGATGAGAAGGTTAGGAAATATAGATGAAATCTATACAGAATTTGTGCATATTCTAGATTCAAAGAAGAAGATGGATATAGAAATCAGAGAAGTACTTAGAATACTCAGCTCGACTCCACTACTATCGGACTATGCGTGGAATGAGTTGTATAAATCATCATTAGGGGGTCTTGCGAAACTAATTGAATCAGAGGACTCTATTGAAAAGATTCTTGTCAATACCCTAAAGATTGGGACTATTCTTCGTAATCAGAAGATCTTGGAATTAATAAACGCGAAATCTGCTGAGATACAGAATGCTATTGTAGGGAGAAAGAATCCTGAATTAGCTATCGCGCTTCTGGGAGCAATTTCGACACTCCCTGATTCACCTTGGTCAACAAGTGAAAGTCAAGGAGCCATTTCATATGAAAAGATAGATCATGACCTCGTTGCATCGATTATAGGAAGGTTCGCAAAAGCAATACCCACCAGAGATAAAATCCTCACAGAGAAGGAATCTACTACTAAAGTGCAAATTAGAACAATTGAAGATATGATAATCAAAACAGGATGGGCTTTCACACGTCAATATCTTTACTATATGTCAGAAATCAAGAATGCCAGTCCCGAGTTCCTTTATCCGATTACCCTCTCTGCTGAGCCCATGGGAAAGATAAATGAAAACTATGTCCTCTACTGCTTGAGAAATGACATTCAGTTGCCCTATCAGATTCTCGAGTCGGCCTTGGGAAACCCAAATGAATATGTTCTTGATATTGATGTATTGGAGGCTGAGAGTGACCTAGGAGCTTTTGAAGCAGATTGCCCTGACCTACATCGTGTAATCGATTCAAAAGCTATTAGAGAAAATCATCTTGTCAATGGACGGACTGGCTTACGATTGGATGAAACCTACCTTGGGGCTCGAGGGATAGTACGAGGACTTCTTAATCGAAATGAGCAGACAACCATCGATATAGCTAAAAGATTCCTTACAAACTTACTAGTTGATACAAAGATACCCATGGCAATAAAGAAGCGAGCAAGGGATACACTTCACCTCGTCGAACGAAATAAGTGAAAGTCTGCTATTTCAATAGTCTTAAGTAATAACTTCGAAGACATTCATTTATTCTCAAGGAGTGGAGTGTAGTGGATAAAGAAGAAACTCTAACCTTTATTGATAAGCAAATCGAACTCGAATTAAGTATTATTAAGATTGTAGAGGAGAATGTGGCCAAGCTCGGAAATGCATTCATCAAGGACCTACTCCTTGCAGTATCGCAGGACTCAAAGAAGCATGCGGCATTACTCAAGTCTCTCAAGAATGCAGTTAAAGGTCCTACCCCATTCATTAGTACTGGAGAGCGTGATAAGATAGCAAAAGGAATTCAAGCTCATATCGACATGGAAGCGAAAGCTATCGAAACATATGGAGAATTAATTGAGAAGAGCGATAGTGAACAAGTCAAGAGCATTGCATCTATGATCAAGGAGGATGAGATAAAGCATCATGCATTGCTAAAAGAACTTCACAAAGCAATGATTGAACCTGAAACATTGACTGAAGATATGGTTTGGGACATGATGTGGAAAGACTCTCCTTGGCATGGAAGCCCAGGTGGATAGGTCTCTGTACTGGATACCCGTGAAGACCTCGCATGGATTCTCATTTCACTTCGATGGCTTTTTCACAGAGTTCTTTGAATTTGAAATCTAGTTGTTCCATTCCAACACCAGTCTTCGCAGAAATCAATGCAGTTTCAGTGCCATACTTATCTGAAAAACGATTCAATTCATCTTCAATCTTTGAGAAATCTCCACCAAGTAAATCTATCTTGTTCGCTACTAGGATGAATTGTTTTCCATCCCCCTTTGCGAAGTTAAAATTTCCATGCTCCTCTGCCAGAGGAACCCAATAATTGTATAGATTGTCCAAGCTTGGAAGATAGGTAGCATCGAAAAAGAAGAGCCCCACTTTTGCCCCCATTATCATGGTCTTCAAGGATTCAATAAACCGCTTTTGACCACCGAAATCCCAGACCGATAGAGTGACATCTGTACCATTAGGAAGGGTTGTTCTTAGTGTATCAAATGATGCCCCAACTGTAGTCTTGAGCATCTCTGGATCTGGGAAGGTACCCTGAGTCCAACGCTTGGTAAAACTAGTCTTCCCGACTTCTGAGTCCCCAAGCACTACAGTTTTAATTATCGGCATATTGACGCACCGTCACATCTCATGCATATTTCTTTCATATATCATCCTTGTGCGAATGGATTCTTTCGCGGACTACTGAGTATAAGCATTACTCCAGCTAGGAGTAGCAATGGTACAAGAAAGTCCAGAGGAATATTATCGGCAAACATCGCTACTATGCCAAGGAATAGAGCTGCAAACATGAAGAAGACGAAACGAAGTCCTGCACGCCCAGATCCTGCTTTCCACAGTTGATAAGATAGCTTGAAGAATACCATAAATGACACAGCAAGTAACGCTATCACTCCGAGATACAGTGGATCAAGCTCCCATCGTTGAATTAACTCTCCATCAAACTCCACCCATCGAACATATGGATGTCCCAAGACTAACAATCCCGCTGCGAATCCGATTATTATCTCACGACTTGCATGACGGATATTAGCTGAGAAGCTAGAAGCAATAGAAGCCATTGTGAATGCACTAACTGCCAGTAGTCCAAATAACCAGTCTATGAAAAGAATTGTTTCATCCCAGAGTCCTATTGCACTATTAGCAATTGCGAAGTTATTTCCATGTGTTAGTGCGAGAAGACCAATTGAAACCAATGAAATCGATATATAGAGCGCTGTTGATGCTCGAGTATCAACCGCCTGCTGCAAAAAGAATGACAACGGTATTATTAGAGAAATCAATGCGAATGTTAGTGAAGCAGTAAAGAGGAATATTGTCATATTGCCTGCGACATATCCTGCAATGAAGAGTGCAGGTCCTGTACTAATAATAAGACCAAGCATCGCCAAGGTAATGATATTCCTCCAAGGTCGTAGCATTGAACCAACGACTGCAGCAGCTACAATTACTGGCACTATGAGTATAAGGAAGAACTGAGGAGATGCAAGAACATCAAGGATAGTTGCTGTTATCCCAGCGATAAGGGTGAAGACCAAGATGACTATCATCGATGCAGTGAAGGGGGAGGGTGATTCACGTAAGACATAGAGAGCACCACCAAATGCAACAATCACAAAGAAAGATAATACGAATATTAATCCAATAGGAGGTAGTGGATATGGCACAATAAGGAGTCGTGCTGTTGATTCAATTAATAGGATTACCAACAACACAATGGATGCAGGCCCAATTTTCCTCATTCTGCTCTCTGGATCGAACGCGATGAACATCTGTGAGCTTACCATTCCAAATAATGAAAATGCAACAACCGCAGGCAGAAATGATGGTAAGAGTATTGCAGATGGAAACACCAAACCCAACGCAAATATCGAAACTCCAAAAGCTCTGAGAGACTGGAAAGTATCCGATGCGACCTGACCCTCTACAATATACAGTCTTCTGTAGTAAATATAGAGTGATCCATAGAGAAGTACAGTTGCTATTATCCCTGATATGTATAATGAAATCAAAAAGTCCATTGTAATCATTTCCTCCCGGTTTGTCTATTTCCACAAATCTCCGATTTCCTTTCCGCGTTTATGAACAGATTTCTCAATTCGCGCTTGAATCTCGACATCAGATGTCCCTTCTGCACCTAATGCAGCTTTCAAAGCATCTGCTGTTTCTGGTTCAGAGTCACCTTCTGTGATTATGACATGGGTATCTTGTTTGCAATATCCAATCACACCTCGCTCAGATTTCAGGTAATTCGGAGTTCCGATCTCTTCATTTGCGGCACCCGAGCGATCCAAGGCTGCTGAAACTAATTGAATGATACCAGTAAGCAGTGCAATTCGTTCTTCATTTTTTCCTTCCTTTGGATAAAGAAAGGTTGTTTCCATATTCGAAAGGTTGACTCTAGCAACTAGTGTAACTGCCACTTAGTTAGCCCCCGAATACATCCTTGACCCAATCAAGTTCTCCTGCAAGCTTTTTCTCAGGTTTCTTTTCCTTCTGAGCCTTTCCCAAAGGCACAGCAACATCTCTTACCCCAAGTTCATCATCTCGAAAATAGAGAGTGACCAGAAGTTCATGTCCTTCATCACATGTTGCCAATAGAGTAGGAGAACGTCCATTCTCCACTATGGTCCTTTTAATAGACTCAACTTCTTCATCGCTCAATTTTATGAGCGCACCAGAATGACACTCTGGGCATGAGAATACCAGCTGCATATTTCTAGGTCCCTTCTTACGGTTGTAAAATCAATTGAATATTTTCAATTAGTAAATATTCGCATTAGTTTCAGTATATAGGCATTGCTCGTTTAAAGTAGAACCGATAGAATAGGTTCTATTCTGGAATGAACCGTTCTACAATTTCCATGAAATTCCTGTCGAGATTCTCAATCCCCAATCCTGTCTTTGCCGATATGAAATGTGTTTCTAAATGATAAGTCTGAAGGAAATGTGCTACTTCACCTGCAATGAAGTCAATCCGTTCCGAATTGATGAGATCAACTTTGTTCGCGACGAGCAGGAACCGTTCGCCATCACCATCTTTTAGATTCAGCTTACTGTTTTGCTCAATCGCGGGTATCCAATAGTTCTCTAGACTATCCAGAGTTTGGAGTCTGGAAACATCAAAGAATAGAAGGCCTACTCCTGCTCCGCGAATCATTGTCTTGAGATGTTCGATGAAGCGCATTTGGCCACCAAAGTCCCATAACGATAGTGTTACCTGTGAGCCATTTTGAGTAGTGACATTCTTCGCATCAAATGATGCACCAATAGTTGTTCGCAAGTAGCTAGGATCAGGGAAATTCCCAGTAGTGTAACGCGTGGCAAAGGACGTCTTTCCGCATTCCGTATCGCCAAGAATCACAGCTTTGAGAATCACCAAATTTCCTCACCACGAATTAGTCATTTAATATGGTAGAAGGTAATGGCTCTTTCTCTTCCGGCTTAGACCTTCGTCTGAAACCTGCTACAATTCTAGAAACCGCTGGCGGAGAACTAGCAACTGCTAAAACAGCACCAATCAGCAGCGATGTTAGAACCATATACAGTGGAATATCATCTGAATACATTGTAGCCAATGCAATGATTATCACTGAGAACACATATACCATAAGATTAGCTGCCGCTCTCTTTGCTCCTGCGGCATATAGTAGATATCCTACTGACAAGTACATCACAAGACCAATCAAGATTACAATGCCAATCGTGAGCCAAAGAGGATCGTTCGTGTACCTCCCTTCTTGTACTAGAGGAAATGCCAGAACAGCTAAGATGCTAGCAAATACGACCATAATCTCTCGGCTGGTTGAATAGACCCAATCTCCAAACAGGGTAACAATAGGTGCTAGTATAAATGCCACAATTGCTACTGAGCCTATCACAACATCAAACCAAATCATGTAAGGATTCCATGACACATTTGGAACTCCACCATTTGATTGAAAGACAGCCCAAGATAGTCCATGAGATACTGTTAGAAGAGCAATACATGAAACAACAATCCCAAGATAGCGAGAGGTTAGCGAGCCAGTCTTTGTAGCCTGCAATGAGAAATATTCGATTGGAGCTATCAAAGCAATGCCTGCAATCAATTCAAACATCAACACTCCCCAAATCATAATCTCATTTGAGTAGTATGAAGTGGTTATGAGAGGCACCAGAACTGAAAAGTTCGTCAACATTATGAATAACGCAAGTGTACGCCTCCAAGGTCTACGAACTGATCCGAAAATTGATGCCGCTACAATGAGAGGAAGGATTTGAAGAACATAGAATTCAGGATTCGCAAATGTCCAGCCAGTCATACCAATAACCCAAGTAGCTAAGTAGAGGACAAGCACAGCTAGCAATGAAGCAGTGAATGTCGTTGGATTCTCTCGCAAAAGGACCACTGTGAAGTAGATGGTGCCTATCAAGAGAATCAACAATGAAGTCATCGTCAGCATATCAAAAAGGCTGTGAATGTATTCCCCTCCCAGAGTACCTACAAGAGAAAGAAGCATGAGAAGGATTGTGATATTTCCACCCTGCTTGGCTCGTTTTTCCTCGAATAAAATCCACATCTCTGCATATAGAATGAAACCCAAAAAGAAAGCACCTGCGGACATCACAAAGAATCTTGTTGGAGGATTGATACTCACCAAAGATGCTGCAATCATACCAAATCCTGATAATCCATACGAGTAGAGAGCACGTCTAGTTCCAGGAGTAACATCAGAAATCACTTCGCGAATCCTACCATAGTATATCATTAGATTAACCGCAAGGATGACAACAATAACCTGCCCAGATGCATTTAGCGCTTCCATGAAGTCCATCTTTATTCACTCCTATCCCCAAAAACTGCTTATCTCACGACCTCTTTTCCGGAGAGTCTTAGATATCCTCTCTATCAAGTCATTTTCGGTTTCATCAGAACAATCGATTATCAAATTCATGATACTCCCTGCTTCCTTTTCATTGTCTGCTTCGCAGATGTACAGATTGTCATTAATCTGAACATATCCGATGGTTCCTCGATCTGATTTCATGTAATGAAGGCGGGGTGCCTCTCCCTCCATTTCACCTGTCCTCTCTAGAGCTGCTGTCGTGAGTTGCACAATTCCTGCAAGAATTGCTACTCGTTCGCTACTCTGCTCCTCAGGAGGATACAGCACCTTTGATGCCATCGTATCCAGGAGAACTCTGGCTACCATTCTTACTACCATTCTCACTCACCACCAAACGCCTTCGCGAGCCAATCAACCTCTTTCGAACCAGTCTTCTTCTTACTTTGATCAGACTCAGAACGTACTGGAACAACAATATCCCTTACTCCTAATCCTGTTCCATCTCGTAAATTATACAACGTGACAATTAGCTCATGATTTGTTTCGCATCTCACAATAACTGTTGGCGATCGACCTTCATCTATGATTCGTTGCCTCACATTACTTGCTTCTTCATCACTCATCTGAATTCTAGCAAGTTTACTGCATTCTGGACATTTGAATACAAGTTCCATGTGTGTGGCACGTCCCTAAACTAGAAGCTCGGTCCCTTAGATTTGATAATCAAAATCCCTCTTAAGCTTACTTACGTACAGCTATTCCGTGTGATGAATCAACTGATTGGACCTTTGGAATCACGGAGTTCTAAAATGTCACCTAGCTCAAGCCTTATAGTGGAAAAAATGGATTGCTTGATAGTATATACTACGATGGTGCTAAGAGATGACAGTAGAGGATGTAATGCGTTCTGACAAAGGAAGAGCTCTCATGCTTTCAAATGAGGCAATAGTGAGAGCGGCTCTTGAATCAGACGTCAAGGTTTTAGCGTTCTACCCAGGCTCACCTGTTTCTGAGATAATGGATACATTTGGTGAAGTAATAGATCATTTTGGTGACTACAGGATGGAGATATCCGCAAATGAGAAAGTTGCATTGGAAACGGTAGCAGGAGCATCAATGGCAGGCGTTAGGTCTCTAACCGCGATGAAATCAGTGGGTATGAACGTAGCAAGTGACGCAATGTTCAGCCTTGCCTACACTGGTCTAAATGCGGGGTGTGTTGTGGTAATGGCAGATGATCCATTTGCACATTCATCACAATCAGAACAAGATTCTAGGTACTTTGGAGAGGCAGCATATGTGCCCCTTATTGAACCAGCAAATGCCCAAGAAGCATACGAGATGATAAAATGGGCTTTTGAAATCTCTGAGAAATACAGGACACTAGTTATCATGAGAACAACCACTCGGGTGAATCATGCAAGGGGAATGGTTCAGCTTGGAGAGATGAAACGAACTCCTTTCAAGAAGAATAAGTGGAAGGATGTGAAGGGTCAATACTTCACGGTTGGTTCTGTTGCTCGAGCACATAAAGCAAAACTGCTTGAAAAATCAAAGCTAATGAGAGCAGATTTTGAGAAGTCACCATTCAACAAAATCGATGAAGGTGAGGGGAAGATCGGTATCATAACAGCTGGTGTTTGCTATCTTCACACAAAAGAAGCAATGCAGAATCTTGGAGTCAACCTTCCTATTCTAAAGTTGGCAACAATCAATCCTCTTCCTGAAAAGAAGATATCTGACTTCTTGAAGACATTAGATACTGTCATATTTGTTGAGGAACTCTCACCGCATTTGGAAATGCGAATAACTGCACTTGCGAAAGATGTGAATCCTGACATCAAGATTGTTGGGAAGAGAAGTGGAGATTTCTCAGAGATGTTAGAGTACAATGTACCCATCGTTGAGAAGGTACTAGCAAATACACTGAACATCGATATCTCTCTTGATTATGATATGTATATCGAGCGTGCAAGCAAGCTGAAGAACAATCTTCCAGAACGAGTCCCTATTTTCTGTCCAGGATGTCCACATAGAGGAACCCTATGGGCATTTAGACAAGCTCTTGATCGTTTGAGGATTCGCAATGACATTGTCTTCAATAATGATATTGGCTGCTATTCGATGGCGTTCCTTCCGCCAAACGAATTCAGTGATTCCATGCTTGCCATGGGAGCTAGTTTAGGGGTGTCAGCAGGAATGAGTCTGGTTTTAGAGGACAAAATTATCGCTATGGTAGGAGATTCAACGCTTTACCATGCAGCTCTGCCAGGGATAGTTAACCTCATACATCATGGCTCAAACGTAACTCTGTTTGTCTTAGATAATTCAGTTACAGCTATGACAGGACAGCAGTATAATCCTAATGCTCCATTCGATGCAGGAGGTAAACCAGCAAAGAAGATCAATATGGACAAACTCTTCGAAGCATTAGGTGCAGATAGTATCACTGTGATTGACCCATATGACACACGAGATTGCATCAACCCGATTAAGGAGGCGATCGAACGAAACGGTTTCAATGTCATCATCTCAAGACGAGAATGTGCTCTTTACGGAGATAGGCAGAAGAAAATTAGAGGAGAAATCATCCATCAGAGTGAGAATGTAAAGGACACATGCAGAGGGATTTACGCATGTGTGAAGGAATTCTATTGCCCAGCAATCATGATTGATGAATCCGATCATAAAATGATGATTCAAGAGAGTCTATGTGATGGGTGTCTTGAATGCAGGCAAGTGTGTCCAGTGGATGCACCAAGGCATATTGAGGGGAGGTAAGTAGAATGGAAAGAACATACAATATACTTTTTGCAGGTGTTGGTGGGCAAGGGCTTATGCTGCTCTCATCGGTACTTGGGAAAGCGGCAGTTGATTCTGGTTTGGATGTTATGACAGGAGAAACACATGGTCTGGCACAACGAAGTGGATCTATCTATGTTCATTTCAAGATAGGAAAACCAATCTCACCGCTCATACCCTATGGAAAGGCGGACATGCTCATTGCAATGGAAGCAACAGAGGCTCTTCGCTATATAGAATATCTCAAGGATGATGGTGTTGTTATCATGAGTAAGAATATCATGCCTGCTGTTGCTGAAACCAAATCTGTGGCGTTGGATAAAGAGAAGAAGACGAAGTACTTCACACTTGAACAAGTAGAAGAGCAACTTCGCAAAGTCACTTCAAAGGTGATTGCACTCGATTCGTTGGACCTCGCAATTCAAGCAGGAAATGCTAGGACTGAGAACTCTGTCCTAATCGGAGCTGCTGCATCGTGTCCTGATTTTCCCATCGATGTAGAGGACCTCAGAAAAGCGGTACTTGCTCTGGTACCACCAAAAACGGTAGAATCGAATTCTCGAGCATTTGACCTTGGAAAGGATGCTGGTGGCATCTGTTTGGAATAGACGGTGAAGATGAGTTTGAACAGACCTTATGTGATCCTAAACGCTGCTATGACATTGGATGGGAAGATTGCATCAAAGACAGGTGATTCGAAAATATCTGATGAACCTGACCTTCAAGAGGTTCACCATCTGAGAAATGAGGTCGATGCAATAATGGTGGGCATCAATACGGTATTAGTTGATGATCCAATGTTGAATGTAAGGTATGTGAAGAAGAGGAAAGACCCAATTCGAGTCATTGTTGATTCCTTAGCTAGGATTCATGATGATTCGCGAATTGTGAAGACTGCAAAAGATATTGAAACATATCTAGCAATCACAGATCATGTACCAGAAGAAAGGAAGGCAACTCTAGAGGGATTTGGAATTCATTTGATTGTATGCGGAACAAAAAGAGGTGTCCAATTGCCGTCGCTGATGGAGAAACTGCATGATATCGGAATCAAGAACCTGATGCTTGAAGGAGGTAGTGCTCTTAATTGGGGCATGATCTCGGAAGGACTTGTTGATGAGATTCGCCTTACTATAGCGCCAGTCATAGTTGGTGGTAGCGATGCTACAAGTCTTATCAGCGGAGAAGGCTTTTTAGAAATTGAAGATGGAGTGAAGTTATCTCTAATCGATGTGAAGCAAAATGGAGATTTCTTAAGAGTGAGATACAAACTAATGAATTGATACGACGAAGGGTGAAATGCCCACAACACCACTCAGGTAAATGTGGGCAATCCTTTCGTTACTACTCTGATTCCTTGTTCTTCTGTTCGTTCTCTTCCCATACACGACCAAAGATCGCAAGGGTTAGAACTAATTCAGAACCATGAACTTTCTGGGCAATGTATTCTATACTCTCAGAGATAGTATCCTCATGCTCCCAAGCTTCATAGGCTAGCTGAAGAATATCATCAAATCTATTCTCAGGTATTCCGAAAGCATCTGTGAGCTTCTCTACGTCGTGATTTACGATAGTAAGAGTACCAAGGTCGTATATGGGCATAATAATCACTTAACGTGACCTACCCCAAATGCCATATAACTTAGTCTCTGACAGAGTCATTCACGAAGATTTAACTATGGTTATGTGATTACAGTTATTAGCAACAACTATGGGGTCTAATGAGGCGGATATCTTGACACAAATGACTCTCTATGACACAATAATTATTGGCGGAGGACCTGCTGGATGTGCAGCAGCTTTGCATCTGGCCTATCAGAAAAGGAATGTATTGGTTCTTGATCGAGGCACAAGCCCAATGCATTTTCATACCAACACCATAATGAATTTCCCTTCAACATCTACATATCATGAAGGAAGAGTTCTTCTAAGACAGCTCCAAGGTGTGGCAAAATCCGCAGGTGCAAAATTCAAGGAATCAAATGTTGTCAAAGTGTCAGGTAAATATCCAAGGTTTAAGGTCGAAACAGGCAAAAGCTATCGAACCAAAGACGAGGATTGTTATTTCTCTAAGACCATAATCTTTGCGACTGGCACATCAAGAAAGCATCCAAAGGTTGGTGGGAAATGGAGAAATTGGCTACCAGTGGCCAATATAGGAAATGGAGCTTTCTATTGTCCGGATTGTGAGGCACCATTATGTAAGGACAAGGATGTACTTGTCGTAAATGCAGGCACCGTTGGAAGTGCATTACATGTTGCTCACTCATTGACAAGATTCACTGAAAAGATTCGTATTCTGATGACGGAAGATGCCTATCGCCCATATGAAGAACAAGACATCTCTAAATTAGATGATTCACCCTTTGAATGGATGCACGGAAAGATTAAGGAGATCGAATTTCCTGTACCGGGTCGCCTCCAGCGCATCACCTTGGAATCTGGGGAAGTAATTCAAGCACAAGTCTTCTTCGTAGCATTTATCGCAGAACCACGCTCTCAACTGGCTCAATCGATTGGTGTTCAAGTGGATGAAAGAGGGAATATTCTCACAGACCATAGAGGAAAAACCAATGTTGAAGGCGTATGGGCTGCTGGAGATTGCAGACCGATTACGCAACAAGTAGCGATGGCAACTGGAACTGGCAATTACGCTGCTATTATGGTAAATCAGTTCCTTGGCAATTCCTATGAGAAGGAAGAGCAATTTGACCATCCTGAATGCCGCACCGCACTACATATGAAGGAAATTCCTTCAGGAGAAGCAGAAGAGGAAGTAGCAGACGTGGATTTTCTACTCTGAGGATTTCTCTATAATGGTTCTCACAACAAGTTTTAAAAGCTAAGAATCATAACTATAGTTAATAGTTCCTCGAAACTACCCGTTCGTTTGTAGGGTCGTTAAAGAACTGGGGAAAGAGTTATCGCAAGTGGTATGCTATGAGTACGGTTGACCTAGAGCTAATTGAAACACTTCAAAAACAGATTGAAGTCGAGAAAGATACTTTAATCAGATTATCGATAGCAGAAGAGGAAGTATCAGAAACAGCTGTAAAACTTGTTTTTATGGAACTTCGTCTTGATTCGTGGAAGCATCAAAAATTCCTAGAAGGTATCGTTGAGATGCTTCAAGAAACTCCCTGTGACACATGGAGTGCGAAGGTGCAGCGATATATCGATAGAGTGAAGCTCGATAAGACACTCGATGAATTGATCAGTGCAGAATCAAAGATGTTCAATCTTGCTGAGAAAGCACTAACATCCACAAAGGATCCGGTTGCTCAATTCCTTCTAAATCACCTTAAACATGATGAGCAACATCATAAGAAGGAGCTCGAAGGATTGATAACTCTGATACAGACATCCCCTTTGCAATCAAAGAAAGGAACAAAAGGAACAGACATAGTTTGTGAAACAGAAGACGCATGATCAAGAATCAGAAACAGATGTAGGTGATAATTTGCCAGCGTTATCAGACGTATCAGAAGACTGTCCTTCATGCACAGAGTACATCAACGAAATGAAT
>JAEORN010000159.1 GCA_016840825.1 Candidatus Thorarchaeota archaeon
AGGCGTAACAGATTCATTCAATCAGGAATCGCTCTGCGGTGGCGGCTCAGGACATCGTCAGTAGCTATAGGATTTAGAGCTTAGCCCACTGTGCGTGAGGTTCTCCTTGAATATATAGAACTGCATTCTTGTGAACAAGACCAGCCTCTATTGCGGCTTCAACAGTAGTCTTTCCCACCATATTTGCTACTGTAGCGTTCTTGAGATGCTTGATACAGGTCGCAGTATCTACAAGTTCACCACCGTAGAATTCCTTACTCACATTAAACTTGATTTTGCCTTCAACAAGAGTCCTTCCTAGCAGTTCTTCGTCACACACAGAAACGAGAACATGATCCAGTGTTTCTCGCACCCGAATGTAAACCGATTTTTTCATTGGAAAGACCTCATACAGGACGGATTGATGTACTAGCGCCACAAGCAGAACACTTTAGATAATATGCGTGAGATTGTTTTTCCATATTTGTATCAGGACGCCCACATACAGGACATATGACATATGCATCGATATATCTGGAGAGAACATCATCAACTGCCTCAGGATTGAACTTGCCTTGGAATATTGCACTACCGCCCTCGATATTGCCAGCTGTAGCTAGTTGGCCTGCAACATATTTCAATACTTCTTTCCCAGGTCGATTGAGTATACCAAGAATCTCTTGAAAATTCTGCCAGATTGTTCGAGTGCCTTGTACCATTAGTTGTACGTCAGGCACTTGGAAACGTTCTCCTGATCTCTTGAATGCATCCTCTGGTACGCTGCTTCTAGCTCTTTCAAGCATCTTCTCGTAGTCGTCCATGTACTTTGATTCCTCCTGAGTGTTATTGAAGGTTCTGATTACGTCACCTAATTAATTGGCTTATAGACACCAACCTCTTGTTCAATTACTCTTTCGTTATCAACTAGGTCTATCAGTTCAAGATTTATTTTAAGCGGATCTATTCCCTTACTCTCAAAATGCTTGGCAATCTCCTTGATACTTACACCGCTAGGACTATCCTTCTCGATGATATAACTCAAGATTTGACCAGCTAGGTCAGAAACATCAGATGGTTTCTTCTTCTCGCTCTTGGATTCTCTTCGTTCATCAAATGCCATTAAGGTTCCTTTGTCCTTCTTTTTCTTGGTGACATCCTTATTGCCTAATCGAAGAATTGCGAGTTGCCGTTCATAGCTGTGCAATGCTAGTATGTTTGGATCATCAATGGGTTTCACAATCTCAGGTTGGATGTAGAGTTCATTCTCATATTCTCGGATCTTACCAATCATCAAGGCAAGTATGTTTGTGTTTACATTCTGTAGCATCTCCGCCTCCGCGCCCCAAGCTTTTGCTCGGATACTTCCTGTACCATCGTCAAGTGTGATACTTGCATAGTTATTATTACCAGCGACTTGATCTACGATACTTCCAACAAGTAGAACACGTCGTATCTCTACACCTTGAGGGGAAATTACGTATGGTCCCTCATCATCTCCATATTCTCCTTCAATAATGTCAGAGATGGAAGCTCGAATGGCGGTTAGTCTTTCTTTCATAGAGTCAAGCCACCTGACTGGCACCACATTGTCCTGACCGTCCTTTATAGAGTTCTCGGAATATGACTAGAAGAAATCACTCAATGTAGATTGCTGCGATGCGCCCCGAGTTTCTTCAAGTTTTGCTGATAGGCGTTCTAGTGATGGTTGTACCCGATTTACACTAAAATCATGTTCTGAACAGAGAATCTTGGTGACTTCTTCAATGTCAGGATTGCTCCAATCAAAGGATTCGACGTCTGCCTTAGGAGGATCTAGAAAAATGTCGCGGATTTCATCGAATGGAAAATCAATCTCATACTTTCCATCCTTAACAATACCTTCAAGAGATTCAAACTCTTTTACTAATTTTAGTGCGGTCTTCTGCCCTATTCGAGGAACTTTATCATTGTAGTCTGTTCCAACTAGCATCGCGATATCGATTAGCTGTTCTCTTGTGATTCCTAGCAGTCTCAAGTTCAAATCAAGGTCAATTAGTTCAGGAGAAATTGTTTTGAATGTCTTTGATCTTGATACCCTTCTTCTTCCTGAAATTGACAGATTTCTAATCATACGTGGACAATTGTATAGAAGTGAATCATTATCTTGACTCGCACTTGCCCAGACTGTTCCATCACGAGCCATTTGCGCAGCTAAGGCTTCGCCTTCAGAGGGAGCTTGTATGTGGGGGATGCCCATTGCTGACAACAGGTGCTTGCTCTCCTCAACCATTGCATTCGTTAATCTTGAGCTAGCTTGTGCAGCTTTTCTTGCATCTTCTATCCGGCCTTCCTTCTTAGCGGTTTGCCACTCCTCATATGCAGCCTCTCGAATCTCAATTCTTCTCGCGACTTCTCCAGACTTCAGCTTCGGAGACTCGCCATCGAAGACATAGACCGGAAGTATTCCTTCCTCTAAGAGGTTCAAATTCCTATAGAATAATCCACTCAGATGACTTGTGACTCGTCCTTTGCGATCCATGAGAGGGGTGCCATCAGGTTGTCTGATGATAGAGAGAAACTGGTACAATGTATTGAACGCATCAATCGCAATCTTCTTTCCAGATAGATCAGATAGCGATATTTTTTGAGCTTCTATTATATCTGCTAGCTTAGTACCCATAGGATCCTCTCCAAGGACTATAATGTCTCTGTAATCTTTGCCATATATTAATTGAGGAGAGATTTGGTTAGTCTATTTGCGCACTCTTCGGTAAGTTTATAATTGTCGTAAAGGTGGCGACTAAAGACCCACACCAAAACACTTGGCTCTGGTGATACTTTGTCAACAATGAAAGCAATTAGGTGCACATCGTGCCATGGTTCAATCTCTCCCAAGGAGAATAGTGTTAAGATGGCCTGTCCAAACTGCGGTGTAGTGACAATTTGGCGCTGCGAAGCATGCAGGCGATTCTCTAATAGATATACCTGCCCGAATTGTGGCTTTGAGGGCCCTTAGTTATTAGGAGAGATAACATTGGCTAGAGTAATCATAGTAATCAAGGTCATGCCAGAAGATGTAGATATTGACCTAGAAGATCTAATGGAGAGAATCAAAGAAAACGTTCCTGAAGGCACGGACGTCAATGCACATGAGATTGTACCAGTTGCATTTGGATTAAGTGCACTAAAGATTCGATTTTCACGTGAGGAGTCAATGGGTGGTACTGACGATATCGAAGAAGCTATCAGTAGTCTCGAGGGCGTAGCACAGGTCGAGGTCGAGATAGTTTCGAGAATGTAATTGAGAAAAATCAGGGCATAATCAAAGATGGCGCGTGATTTATCTCATAACTCAGAGTTTAAATTAGTACATTCCCCGCGGCGTATAGAAGCCGTTAATTATAGACGGTTATATGGGACAAATAAGACTCATTAGTGATAGTCTGAAATTAAAAGCGGAATAACAATCTCGAGGGCCCGTTGTTGCTTTTGGATTATCTATCACTTATGGAGGAAGCAAATTGGTCGAAGTAATACTCAAAGTCGCAGAGGCTGAACATCGAGATATTGGACGGTTTATCGTCCGTATCGATGCTGTATCAATGGAAAAACTAGGTGTCAGAACCGGCGACATTATTCAAATTAAAGGTAAAAGAGTGACTGCTGCAATCGCGTGGCCAGCATATCAAGGTGATAAAGGTCGTGAGATCATCCGAATGGATGGACGTATAAGACGAAATGCAGGAGTAAGCTTGGGGGAGAAAGTTACAGTCACAAGAGCTAATGAAGAGCCTGCTAGAAATGTTACGTTGGCTCCAACATCTGTTCCGATTCGACCAGAACCCAGATTTGAGGAGTTTGTGAAAAGAAAGCTACTCAATTGTCCTGTTACTGTTCAAGATACTGTGTTCATTCCAATCCTCGGAAGAGCAATTCCTTTCAAGGTTACATCGGTAAAACCAACCGGAACGGTTGTGGTTCAGCATTCCACAATTCTTACTATTGCAGAGAAGCCAACCGGAGAGATTGTTGGATCATCTAGAGTCACCTATGAGGAGATTGGAGGACTATCTGAACCAATCCAGAGAATCAGAGAGATGGTCGAACTACCTATGCGCCATCCAGAGATTTTCAATCGTTTGGGGATTGACCCTCCGAGAGGTCTAATCTTGCATGGACCTCCAGGAACCGGAAAGACACTATTGGCAAAAGCAGTAGCAACTGAATCTGAAGCCAATTTCATACACATCAATGGACCGGAGATCATGTCCAAGTTCTATGGTGAGTCCGAACAGAAACTGAGGAAGATCTTTGAGGACGCAGAAGAGAACGCTCCAAGTATTATTTTCATAGATGAACTCGACGCCATAGCACCAAAAAGAGAAGACGTTCAAGGAGAAGTTGAACGAAGAGTAGTAGCACAGCTACTTGCAACTATGGACGGTCTAAAATCCAGAGGACAAGTAGTGGTGATTGGTGCAACAAATCGAGTAAATGCATTAGATCCTGCTCTTAGAAGACCAGGAAGATTCGATAGAGAACTGGAAATCGGAGTTCCTGATGAAACAGGCAGACTTGAGGTGTTGCATATTCATTCTAGAGGCATGCCTCTAACCACTGAAGGTGATAATTCAGTCGACCTGCAGCATCTAGCCAAGGTAACTCACGGATTCGTAGGCGCAGACCTTAATGCTCTTTGCAGAGAAGCTGCTATGAAAGCGCTTCGTAGGTATCTTCCTCATATCAACCTCGAGGAAGAAGAGATACCTCAAGAGGTGTTAGAGCAATTAGAGGTCAATTCAGAAGATTTCCATGGAGCCTTGAGGGAAATCCAGCCTTCTGCTGTCCGAGAGGTGTTTCTTGAGATTCCAAATGTGAAATGGTCAGATGTGGGTGGTCTCGACGAGGCAAAACAAGACCTAATTGAGGTCGTAGAATGGCCCTTAAAGCAACCAGAGAAATTCACGAAGATTGGAATCGAACCTCCAAAGGGAGTTTTAATCTGGGGACCTCCAGGATGCGGAAAGACACTATTAGCAAAGGCGGTTGCCACAGAAAGCGAAGCGAACTTCATCAGTGTGAAAGGACCCGAGCTGCTTTCGAAATGGGTTGGCGAAAGCGAAAAAGCTGTCCGAGAGGTATTTCGAAAAGCACGGACTGCTGCTCCAGCAATTATATTCTTTGATGAGATTGATGCAATTGCTCCAACAAGGGGCAGAGGTTCTGGAGATAGCAACGTAACTGAGCGGGTGGTCAGTCAGCTGTTAACAGAAATGGACGGGTTGGAATCGATGAAGGATATCATAGTACTCGCAGCCACGAACAGGCCTGAGCTTGTAGATCCAGCTCTGTTGAGAACCGGAAGATTTGATATTCGAGTCTTCATAAGAGAACCAACTGCAAAAGGAAGAAGGAAGATTTTCGACATCTACACGAAAGCCATGAACTTGGATGATGATATTGACTTCAACCGACTTGTTGCAGAAACTGAGTATTATGTGGGAAGTGACATTAAAGAACTCTGTAGACAAGCAGGTATGATGGCTATGCGGGAGGATGTAGAAGTAGTTACTTGGAGGCATTTTGAAGCAGCTCTCAAGAAGGTTCCTGCGTCAATCAATGCTGAAGATATAGAACGGTTTAAGAAGATCAATGAGCAGTTTCGACGCTCAGCCGCAGTCCAAAGTCCTGCTCACACAATGTACGGATAGTGAAGATAATTGGCACCATGGAATCCTATACCACTTAGAAACATGATTCTGAACATTCTTCAAAAGAGAAGAGGGATCATTCTTGATGATGAGCTAACTAGAGCCCTTAAGAAGGAGAGCGGTACAGAACCTAGTGAAGCGGAGCTGAATTCAGCTCTTCTTCAGCTTGAAATTAACGGACTCGTCCATGTTAGTCAAATCACTAAGACAAAGAGAAGAATCGAAGTTATCACAGAAGGACACGAGTTCCTTCATGTAGATGAAGATTAGAACTCTATATGGAGGCGATAGCCCTGGCGGGGAAGAGAGTTCTTGCTGCGGGTAAATTCGATATACTACACCTCGGGCACTTGGCATATCTTGAGCAATCAAAGGAACTCGCAGGTCCTGATGGCGAGCTAATTGTGGTAATTGCGAGGGATGACACCATTGAAAGGGAGAGAGGGGCACCTCCAGTCTTCCCTCAAGAACAAAGACGACGAATAGTCGAGGCGCTAAATGTTGTGGATAAAGCGATAATTGGCTATGATACAACAGATCATACAAAGATCGTCAAAGATGTAGCTCCTGATATCGTAGCTCTTGGATATGATCAATACACAGACATAGAAGCCCTTGAAAGGGCATTCACATTAATGGGACTACCAACTAAAATCATTCGTCTTGAGAAGAGAGAGGCAGATGGTCTCTGCTCTTCAACTCTGATTCGTAGCAGGATTATCGAATTCTATAATGAAAATGGACGACACAGATGATCTCAGATTACGAGCTCACCTCGAGCTTCGGCTTCTTGCCTTATCTTAGCCTGTGCTTCTCTTCTATCGAAAGTCCATCTCCAGAAACCAAAAGCTATAACACAAGCCACAACCAATACGGCAAGATATCCGTAGGTCCAGAGACCTAAGGGGAAATGCGACAATAAATCGGGAAGAGGGCCATTCCAGAAGTAGGGGAAGTTGATTATTACTCCGAAAGCATAAAGCAAGCCAATGATGGTTATCAGCTTCAAATATGCGATAGCCTGTTCATCATCCTCGTATAGGAATATCAGCGCACCAAACCAGAATAGATACCAAGGCATTACCCAACGAAAGATGAATAGTGAACAAGGTATTGCATAGATGTAGAGAGGCTGAAGTAATTTTATTCGACCCCACCAAGAGGCCTTCACGAAGGTTGCCCTATCAGGTAAGAATTGATGAAGCGTAATTAGAATGAATCCAATGACAATAACAAGTGGGATGAGAGCTGGATACCAAGAATATACAGATCCTTCAGGACCCCAAACATCCGGCGTGGCCCAAGCGAGCCCAGGAAAGAGGGGATTTACAATAAAGGAGCTATAAGATGAGCTATTCAAGAAGTGCGACAATAGAGATTCATAGCTTTGACCTGCTGCCGCTAAAGGAATTATAGTTATCATAATTGATGCGAAGAACCAGACAACTGAGATTGGTGAGGATAAGAATAGAACAGGAAGTGCCACAAGTGAGTAGATTTTGGTTTGAAACGATAGTCCAAGAGTGAACATAGCCTTGTTATGTTGACCTTCACTTCTTAGTACTAGTGCCATCAATAATAGGCAATCTGTAAGTGGCTCAAGTTTCCCACCACCAGCAGACATGATAAGTCCATACATGAAATAGCCAGCAAAGAATAGGCGTGACCATCGTACTTTGTAGATCTTATCTTTTAGAAGAATAGCCATTAGGACTAGATTCAGATTAAAGACAAGGACAAGTATGAAATTGAGCCACATATGTTGGAAGTCGCCTACTCCGGGAAATAGAAATGTGGCAATTGCGAAAAAGATCAAACCAAAGACTGGGTACTCGTATGTGATATTACCAAGGTAATCAGGTAGAACGTGATTGCCATCCTGAAAATGTTCACCCATAGCCTCTGCTACTTGGGAATCCGTCATATTGTATACTGCGAATCCATAGATCCAGAAGGCTTCACCATACATCTCATTTCGGTTTCGGTCTCTCTGTACGACAAGTGTATCGGCAATGGGAATGGCAAGCATAGATATGACAAGACTGAGGACAAGGTATTTTCTCAGCTCATATATCTTGAAAGAGATTGCACTTAGCATACCGAAACCGCCATACATTTTTTGCAGGGTTTATAGTCCTAGATAGGCAACACATAGTTAACTCTTTTGACTTCTGAATGCTAATTCTTGGACAATATATCTAACCTTGTGATATGTTGATTATGTAAGATAGGTTGGACAAGGCCAGCTATCACATTTTAGGCAATTAGTGCACTTCTTTTCATCGACTGAAATCTTCCCATCTTTCAATGTGAGAGCTCCATGGTCACATTGAGGGATGCAAGAACCACATGCTTGACAGAACATGGCTCTTGTAACTGCTCGTTCTATCTTGCTTGCAAGTCGTTCAATCTGACGCTCATTCTCACCTCGTATTACCAAGGACCCAGAACTGAAAAGAATAATCGAGTTTTCCCCAGATTTTATTCTTAGGGCTCCGAGCTCCTCAGAGATTTTTGTGGGCCCGAATATCCTAAGTACTTCAGCAATGCGTTCTAAGTCGATGCCTCCTGAGAATTGTCCTTCAAGGCTGAATCCTGCAGATGTACATGGCGATACTCCTTTTACAATTTCCAACTTCATAGCTTCGGTAGGAGCAGGTCTCTTCTCAGATATCTCAAGATCCATTTGCTTCACAAGTTTCATCTGACCAGGAGGTAAATTCTTCCACCTCCAGAATCCGCAGGTTATCCATTCTGGAGGGTATCCGAGCTTCTCTGCCCACTCGCTCAATTTGGCAACCCATTTTTCATGAAGCTCAGGGTGTGTTTCTTTTAGACTCTCAAGCTCTGCTAATGGAGAAGCTGGACAAAGATAACATCCCATTCGATGATATCCCCGATTGTAGAGTTCATTGAAGGATGCCTTTTCTCTAAAGATATACAACCAGACCTCGAGAGCATTCCATTTTTGAATGGGATTGGCAGAAATCTGCCCGGGTACCCAAGGATTTGAAGAGATTCTCGGTTCAATTGAGCGTGCAAATGATTCAAGCTTTCGTTGACCCATGAAGGATAGACTTGTTCCACCAAGCTCGTCTGAGATTGAAGTAGCTGCGGGTCCAAGTTTCAGTACCTTACAACACCATCTGAAGTCCCTAGCAGGGGGGCCGAAGGAATCGACCGAGTCCCAGAATTGATTTCCTGCATCTACACCAATTATACGCGCATCTTTGGATGCTGCAAAATCCTTGACATATTGAAGTGTTTCAGGTAGCTCTAGTCCGGTATTCAGGAAGAATAGCGGAGGATTTGGATCCACGACCTTGTCAACAAGTAGATAGGTGGCAAGAGAATCCTTTCCACCGCTGAATCCAACTACAACAGGAACACCTTCATTCTTCTCAATCGTTCTATAGATGAATGATGTGGCCTCTTTTTCGATTTCATTCAAGTCAGATTCATTTGCACGAACTGCATCATCCCAAGTAGCTAATTTTTTACTCGTTTGTGATGGAGAAGGATCGGCAACTTCTCGAATCTTGACCGCATGCCCCTTCTCAGACTTGGCCATATCTTCACCAGACATTCTAGCTGTGCCTACGGCTATTACTGAACCATTGGTATCAATAACCCAAACCTCGTCCCCTTCTAGTATACCTGAATCGCATCCTAGCACTCCTGGAACTAATAGATTCGCGCCTCCTTTGAGATATTTCAAAACTCCATCATGACACGAAACCCATTTTTGTTTACTGACCTCGCCAATCCGTCTACCTCCCTCTAGAGATATCAGAAATCGATAGTTTTGATCTGCAATCTCGAACCGAAGACGCCCAATGAGATGACCATCCACAATCACCTCAAACATGGCATCAAGAGATGGTACTTTATTGATCACCACTAGTTTTGTAGGAGGAAAAACATGTTGTCCAACACCTTCACCATATTGTCGGTCGATAGCTCCAACAATCTTGGAGATATGACCATCCATCGCAGGGTAGGGGTCACCTGGAGGTGAAAGATTGACCTCCCTCGAAGATGTGTCACAGAGGGAGCATTTGGTTTCAGCTATACGAGGAACATTACAAGTATCACACCAGTAGAATCTGATTTTAGTTAGATACGGAGCGTGCCCTCTGCGAAACTTTCTGCGACCTTTTCCTCGTGCCAGATAAATCATACTCCGTAAATGCGATAGGATTTCGCCGGGACATACCAATAATGAGTTATCGTTATGTACCTAGGCCTAGTTTCTGAGCTGTAGCCTTCGTAGGATGACCTTTCTCATCCCATCCTCGTAGCTTGTAGTATTCCCCTAGCAGTTCATTACTATGAGAGACTCTATTGCGGGAATTGCCTTCAGGTAGCGATGTGGAGAATCGTTTGGGTAGCTTGTCATCCTCTGGAGTAAAACCCTCGCGATTGTTGAACATTCGTTCGAGGTTATAGATACGCTCACCAATCTTGAGTAGCTCACGACCAGATATCTCTAAGCCAGTACCCGCAGAAAGCATCTCAGCATAATCATCCACGGTCCAAGCAAAATTCGTGAACCTACAGACAACCATGGAGTCCATAGCAGCAGATAGATTCTGATAGAGGATTACTAAGTCAGCTTTGCCTTCAGTCTTATCACGGTCGATGAGTACAGGGCTTCCCAGAATCTCAGGTCCAATCAGATAGGATCGTAGATGGCAACCACCACGACTGGAGGTCGCGTACCCCAGCCCATGACCTTGGACACCTCGAGGATCATACGCAGGTATCTCGAGACCCTTAACTTGCATAGCTACTTCTGGAAGTCCATATTTCTTTGCGAGTCTGAGAGAGCCCTCAGAAAGATCATTTCCAAGTCCTCTTCGGTGGGCGATATCCTCAATCATCTCTAATAGTCCCATCTTGTCACCGAATGTTAGTGAAGCTTCGAGCCGTCCCTTCTCTACGAGCTCCATAGCACATCCAATGGTGCTACCTACTGAGATGGTGTCTATTCCCATCAAATTACAGCGATGATTTGCTTCTGTAATCCATTCTAAATCGTTGATACCGCACTGAGGACCGAGAGCCCATATCGATTCATATTCGGGACCTCCAACCTCTTTTCCATGAACATAGCTTACACGGCCACATCCAATAGGACAGCCATAGCAATTGTAAGTGCGAACGGAGAACCTTTCTAGCAGTTTCTCACCTGATACTCCTTCAGCATCATTGAATGTCCCCTCTTGAAAATTATGAGTTGGGAGCATTCCATACTCGTTTATCACATTCACAAGAACCGCAGTTCCATATACTGGAAGTGACTTGTCTGTAACTCCATTCTTCTTGATTAGACGCCTTGCTCGTGCCACAGCATCCTTCAATCGATCCTTATCAGCTACACCGATTGATTTCGTTCCTCTTGCTACCACTGCTTTGAGATGCTTTGAACCCATGACAGCGCCGACACCACCTCTACCTGCAGCTCTATGCTTATCATTGATGATCGCCGCCATTTTGATTAAGTTCTCTCCAGCGGGACCAATGCATGCGACTTGCGCCTTCTCATCGGTGAGCTCAAGAAGTTTGTCAGTGGTCTTCTCTGTATCCATTCCCCAAATCTCTGTGGCATCTCGTATCTCCACCTCATCATCATTTATCCAGAGGTAAACAGGAGATTCTGCTTTTCCTTCTAATACAATAGCCGCATATCCAGCTCTACGAAGTTGAGGTCCGAAATAGCCTCCACAATTCGAATCAAATATCGTTCCTGTTTGTGGAGATTTTGTGATTACCTCAAATCGACCTGCAGTAGGGACAATAGTGGCAGTGCTTGGACCTACAGCGAATATAAGTAGATTATCAGGGGACAGAGGATCAGTTCCGGGCTTAAGATTGTCATATAGTAGCTTTACACCTAGACCTCTTCCACCAAGATAGTGATTGTAGATATCACCGGGTATTGGCTCTGTTCGAATTTTCCTGTCCGTTAGGGATACGTAAAGCATTCTTGCTTCGGTATATACTTGACCTGAGTCTTCTTCTCCCATTAGCAAGTCCTCCTAGTCATTGAATACATTCTGATCGCTATGTTCACATGTCACACATCTTTGCTTATACCACAAGTAGACTTCCTTTGGTTGCTTTGCGAGACTAGCTTGCCTGCTAGGACAGGTCCAACACGGCTTATCTTCGACCATCCAAGAGTCGCTGTATTGTACCCAACGGAAGTCCTCTACAATAGCTATCCCAGCACTTGCCCCGATTCGATTTGCGCCTGCTTCAATGACTCGCCAAGCATCCTTGAAAGTGCTTATCCCACCTGCAGCCTTAACACCCATTGAATTTCCAACGGTTTCTCTCATCAATCGTACATCGTGAGGTGTTGCACCCATTGGTCCAAAGCCAGTAGATGTCTTGACAAAATGAGCGCCTGCTTCTTTACAGATTAGACAAGCTTCGACCTTCTGCTCGTCTGTCAATAAACCGGTTTCGAGAATGACCTTTACATGTGCATCATCTGCAGCCGCAACTACAGCCTCAATATCACTCTTTACAAAATCGCGGTTTCCATCTCTTAAGGCACCCACATTGATCACCATATCAATTTCATGAGCTCCATTACCAACGGCCTCCTTGGTTTCGAATGCCTTAGACGCTGATGTCATAGCACCAAGTGGAAACCCAACGACGCTGCAAATCTTGACGTCGGTATCTTTCAGAAGCTCAGCAGCATAAGAAACATGAACTGAATTAATGCAGATAGCAAAGAAACCATACTCTATCGCTTCTTCACAGATATCCTTGACCTTACTACGTTTTGTGTCTGCTTTTAGCACCGTATGGTCAATCATTTTTGCGAGCTTCTCTACAGTGAGGTCCATGGAAACAACTCCGAAGGAGAGGTTGTTCCACTGATGCTATTAATACCTTCGGAACACGGATAACTGGGAACTATCGGCCTCCGAGATAGCTTCTGATATCATCTAAGACCTCCTTCTGAAGTCTGATGACATCGTGAACCTCAATCTCCTCAGCATCATTAACAACAGAATTCAACTGAACTACTGTTCCTACCGTATCCACCTTGCTGAAGTCCACAGGAAACTCTACCTCCGCACCCTTCACAATCAGCTCGGAGCGAGTTGGATGGAGCGCAATCCTGATACTTCTGACAATGCCAATTCTACGAGCCCTACTGTCTAGGACTTCTTTACCAAGGATTCTACCGGGCATACTCAACTCGTACAGTTCAGCTTCAATGGTGGGCATGTCGTCTTTGTTGGCCATGTATAACAGCTCCGTTCTAGTGAGTATGTAGGAGCCTTTTTACAGTGTGTAATACCACATAATGGTAAGGAAATGCACGTAGAGTGAGGAAAACGTGACGGGCAGCTCAAATAGTGTAGATTGGCCGCTGATAAAGAAAGAGTCTGTGGACTATAGGGAATATCAGGTCAATCTTGCCAAGCTTGCAATAATGAAGAGCTCCCTTATTGTTCTAAGTACAGGTCTTGGAAAGACTATTATCGGAGCTCTAGTAGCTGCTACAAGACTTTCCGAGTATCCCAAATCAAAGGTATTATTCCTAGCTCCATCTCGTCCTCTTGTAGACCAACAAGCAAGGTTTCTCAGGCGTGTCTTAGATATTGAGGATGAACAGGTTGTCTGCCTGACTGGACACGATGGACCAGAGAAAAGAAAGATGGAATGGTTGGACTCTCGAGTTATAGCAATGACTCCTCAGGCGCTTCAAAACGACCTAGTTCAGCGAAGCTATGACTTGTCAGATGTGTCATTGATTGTATATGACGAAGCTCACCGAGGTGTTGGCGATTATGCATATACCTTCGTTGCTGAACTCTATGAGAAACAAGGAAAGAATAGATTGTCGCTAGGTCTTACAGCTTCGCCAGGACATAAAGCTGAACACATCAAAGTAGTTCGTGAGAACCTCAGGCTGGATCAAGTAGAGATCAGGACAGAGAGAGACCCCGATGTAAGGAAGTATATTGTATCAGTGCAGAGCGATATTCAGTTTATCCACTTGACCTCAGAGATAGAAGTTCTAAGAGATATGCTCTACTCGATGCTGAACACCTATACTAGACCTATCATAGATCATGGATATTCCCTTCCAGATAGTAGACGTCTTAGCAGGAAAGAGATTCTTGCTACACAAGCTATGGTACGGAAGGAGATTGGAACCCATACCAAACCACCTTCGAAGCTCTTCTATCTTATCAAGAATTTAACTGCAGCCCTTAGAATAGTGCACCTTATCGAATTCATTGGCACTCAAGGCCTTGGACCAACTCAAAGATATGTAGAGGGTATCTACGAAGAAATCAGGAACAAGAAGAGCTCAAAGGGAGTGAAGGACCTGGTTTCCCAACCCGAATTCACACAATTTGAGAACCTCCTACATGCCTTGGTTAGCAGAGGCTATCGACATCCTAAATCAGATGCATTGCTCGAAATCGTTAGCGAACAGCTCTCTGTTGATCTTGACTCACGTATTCTAATATTCACTCGTTTTCGAGATACCGCAGCCGAGGTCTCTGAAACACTTGAACAGCTTGAGGATGTACGAATCAGTAGATTTGTGGGTCAGAGCTCAAAGGGTTCTGATAAGGGATTCAGTCAAAAGAAGCAGATTGAGGTTCTCGATGGTTTCAGGAACAATGAATTCAATGTTCTAGTGGCTACACAGGTAGGAGAAGAGGGACTCGATATTCCCGAATGTAATCTCGTAGTGTTCTATGATTGTGTGCCATCTGTTGTGCCATTTATCCAGAGAAAAGGCAGGACAGGCCGTCATTCACCCGGACGGGTTGTCATATTTGTCGCAAAAGGAACTCACGATGAGTTCTATCACTGGAGTGTGATCAATAAGTTGAAGAAAATGCCATCTGCACTCAAAGAGGCTGAGAAAGATAATGACGATAAGCAGTCCAGTCTTGATGAGTTTGTAGTGAAAGGGCAAGAAGCAGAAACAGAGTCCGAAGAGATTACCTTCAAATCAAAGGATTCCAATAAAATCAAGTTGATTGTTGACTCTCGCGAGCTTCCAACAGCAGTCGCTCGAGAGCTCACGAGACTAGATGTAGTGATCTCAGGGGAGAGCTTGAAGATAGGAGATTATGTCGCATCGGAGGATGTTGCTATTGAAAGAAAGGAATCCAACGACTTCATTCAGTCATTGATAGATGGTCGACTATTCGTTCAACTCAGCGCGCTTCGTTCAGCTTATCGACGCCCAGTCCTAATCATTGAGGGTGAGCAGATTATAGGACTGCGTGCAGTGAATCCTGCTTCTATCTACGGAGCATTGGCCTCTATCGCCATTCGGATACAAATACCCATCATTTGGACGAGAAATGCAGAAGAAACTGCAAATGTGCTCTATAGGATTGCCCATATGGAGCAGGTAGATTCGAAGAAGCCACTTCGTACAAGGTCAGGAGAAACAAGGGGATCAGATGCAGAAGTCCTCGAGTATATCCTCTCGGGTTTTCCAGGAGTTGATACAGTGACCTCTCGAAGCATCTTGGCTGAATTTGGAACCCTAGAAGGGGTATTCAATGCTAGTAAGGAAGACCTACAGAAGGTCAGAGGAGTGGGTCCGAAGATAGCAGGTAGAATTAGGAGGCTCTTGCAAACAGAGCATCCTGAACATAAGAAAGTGCACGCCTGAGTTTGACTAGTAGACCTCGGGATTCTTGCCCCTACCTCTCCGGTAGGCATTACGAAGGGTATCCATCATCCTTCTACTTACTTCCCAATACTTCTGGTAGTCTGGCTCATCCAGCCTAACAACACTCAGGATACTACGGAACACAACATACAGTTTGGGATCTAGCTCACAAGCATCCCTTAGAGTTTCCTTAGCGCGTTCAAGCCCTCTCTTGTAGATGCCGTCTCGTGACTCAAAATCCTCAGCAACCAATTGGACCTCGCTTTCATCCTTTAGTACTAAACCAAGTTGTTTCATTGTACCTACGATGTCAAGTGTACGGTCCAAGTCATAGGACTCACGCTCTGGCAACAATCCCATGTCGCCTGTGGCAATGAACACGTTCTCTGCAGTAGCGCGCCAGACCTTTTGCATGATGTGGCTATCGCCATTACCTGCAGGCTCGAGGTCGACCTGTTGAATAAGACCGCATTTCTCGAGCTCTTTCAGATGGTATCGGACTGTCTGGGGTTTGACTTCCTTCTTGGTATCACCATTCTGCTCGTTATTAAGGAAGTCAACGAGCTCGGAGGTTGACATCCTCCTAGCACGTAACGCATGGAGAATCTGACGACGGTTCTCGTCATTCAGTGCCTTTACAGCATCTATTGCTTCAGTCCCGGTAAGGACCTTCAGGGTGTCCATTGGCTTGTTCCCTTGCAAAGTCACGTCTCTCCACGAATTGTAGTATCAGAAATCAATAATCAATATGTTGCAGACGACTAATAGCCCGCATGGCTATTAGTGTCGAATTACACTTCAATCTTTGTTCCCTTCGATTATGCAGGAACGTAGATCCATTGACGCATGTCTTGCAAGCAAGGTACACGCTTGATCAACTGCTTCTTCAAGAGCTTGCGTAGAGCGTATCTGACAGTTCTTGGTGCGAATGAAACCTTGTCGAGCAGTTGCTTAGGTGTAACACCATCTTGGCCACTGCTTCTGAGAATGTCGAGCACAATCATCTGGCTCTTGGTGAGCTTCATGGTCTTGAGCTCTTCTTGGAGTTGTTTGTCACTCATCATTTTGAATTACCTACTTTTTGAAATTATCACGTTAGCGACAGTCATAAACTGCCACAAACTACACCTTATTAGTGTCACAAAGATGCTTATTAATCTATCGCAGTCTGGGACCGCGTTAAGAAAGTTAGATACCGCGAGTATAGATGATTGTTTGAATTAGGCAATTTTGCCCTTTTGAACATGAATTCGTACGCCAGAGGGAAAATGAAATGGCGCGTATTTTGCCAATAAACTCTATAACATGGTAGGGCAAATCATGCGTGACTCACTATGAAAAAGGCAGCATTGATGGCAGCAGGCAACTCGACAAGAATGTTACCGCTCACTGCAAATAGACCAAAGCACCTGCTTCCAATAGCAGGCACACCGTTAATCTTCCATACTCTGAGAGCATTGAGAGATGCGGGTATAGAAGAAACTCTTATCATCTATGGCTATAGAGGGGACCTTCTTAGAGAGGCTATTGATGCTGTTGATTGGGGGAGGATGTCTGTTTCCTATGTCGAACAGACGGAGAGAAAGGGAACTGCTCATGCTGCAGGACATGCAAAGGACTTTGCTGGAGATGATGGCATCATCGTGATGAACGGCGATGTTCTTACTGCTCCAGACACCTTCACTACTTTGATTGAATTCCACAAGAAGAACGACTTCGAGCTCGTCCTAAGTGTCCTTCCAGTGGACGACCCTTCTGCCTACGGTATAGTGGAGGCCAAGGAAAAACTAGCCGTGGACCTAATTGAGAAACCAAAGAAGGATCAGATGGTGAGTAATCTCTGTAACATGGGGATATACGCTGCAGGTCCATCACTATGGGAGGCTATAGACAACACTCCACTCTCAAAGCGAGGGGAGTATGAGATTACAGATTCGATCAAGATCCTCATAGAAAAGAAGGTCGTGGGAGTTCATACTATACCATCATGGTGGCTTGACCTTGGAAAACCTTGGGATCTCCTTCAGGCAAACGAGGTCATAATGAAGGATGCAATGAGAAGGATTGAAGGAACAGTCGAGGATGGTGCGACTATCAAAGGTAACACCATAGTTGAGCCAAGTGCAGTGATAAAGAGCGGTGCATACATTGAGGGCCCTGCGTATATCGGGCCTGAATGTGTCATCGGGCCAAATTGCTATATCAGAGCATATACTTCGCTGGGTAGGAAAGTCAAGGTCGGAAATGCAGTCGAGATAAAGAACTCAATAATTATGGATAATACGAATGTCGGACATCTATCATATGTGGGAGACACGATTATCGGAGAACGCTCCAATTTTGGAGCAGGGACTATTACTGCGAATCTTCGACACGATAACGCGGACATCAAAGTGACAGTCAAGAGAGAGCGTGTGAGCTCTGGCAGGCGAAAGCTAGGAGCTATCATTGGTGATGATGTAAAGACCGGAATAGGCACATCGATTTCTACGGGAATAGTCATCCATCAAGGCGCACGGACAGGAGTTGGAGTGATTGTCGACAGGGATATTCCACCCAACACATTAGTCATTGCAAAACAACCGAAACAAGAAATGAAGCTAGAATGAGGGGTCAATATGCCATATGAGGCATTCACTGAACAGAATGTCATCGTCAAGGATTCCACAAAGGTAGATGTTCTGTTCGGCTTTTGTTATCCATCGACATACCGTGCAGGTATGAGCGGACTAGCAACCCATCTTTTCTACACCATTCTGAATAATAGAACCGATACGTTATGTGAGCGTTATTTCCGATATGATACCAGATCTCCAATAAATTCAGTTGAAACCGGAAGACACCTACGGGATAACCATCTGATAGGGTTCTCACTGACCTATGAGGAGGATATACTAGGCATAATACAGATGCTGGAGCTTGCCAACATTCATGTCCTTGCCACAGAAAGATCAGATGAGGATCCTATCGTTATTGTGGGAGGCCCTGCAGTAAGCGCTAATCCTGAGCCCTACGTTGATTTTGTAGATGCCTTTGTGATTGGTGAAGGGGACTTGGTCATCCATGAGATCATAGCTGCAACAATAGCATCTGATTCAAGGGAGCAAGTGCTTGAGAATTTAGCACATATCAAGGGGCTTTATGTCCCATCAATAACGAATGGAATTGTATCAAGACTCATACTACCAGATTTGGATGATTTGTTCCATCCAACTGCACAGGTTTTTGCCAATGTAGAGGGTCAATCAAAGTTAGAAACGGTCTTCGGGAGATCATTGCTTGTAGAAGTCAGCAGAGGGTGTGGACACTCGTGCAAATTCTGTCTGGTTGGACATATTTGTAGACCAAGAAGAGTTAGATCCTTGAATAGGCTAATGGCAATTATCGATGATGGTGTAAAATTATCCTCGACCTCGAAGGTTGCACTAATAGCTTCTTCACTTGGTGATCTTGACAAACTAGAGGAGTTAGCAGAGTGGGTAATCGATAAGAATCTAGGACTGTCTACACCTTCCCTACGTGCAGATAGCGTGACTCTAAGACTCCTTCAATTATTGAAGAAAGGTGGTCAGAGAACCCTAACAATTGCCCCAGAAACTGGATCTGCGACTCTCAGAAAGAGGATGGGGAAGGGCCTTGATGACGATGCGATCTACAATGCTGCTCAATATGCAAAAAAAGCTGAACTTACTTCTGTGAAAGCCTATTTCATCATTGGATTGCCCGGGGAAACAGAGCAGGATGTCGTGGCAATTGCTGAAATGACCAAAAGACTTGCAGAAGAATCAGGCTTACGCGTTACTGCCAATGTGAATCCATTCATACCAAAAGCACATACTAGATGGCAACGTGAGCCGCAGCCTTCAATCGAGATGCTCCGCTCGAGGATAAGAATCTTAGAGAGAGAACTACAAAATGTACCGCGAACCTCGTTAGAAATCCTCGATCCTAGAAATGCAAGAATTCAAGCCGCTTTGTCAATTGGGAACCGTTCAATTGGTAGAGTGATTAGATTGGCTGCAAAACAGGGAGGGTTGGGAGCTTGGCGCAGAGCTGAGAAAGAATCGGGGGTACAGTTTCTTGAATTGGCCAATGACCAAGACCATCTCAAAGGTGAACTTCCTTGGCAGTTCATAAAATAGTCCAACAGCAAATGGGTTATAAGAGATTTTTTGGGAATAGTATATGGGCTGAAGCCTGCTGGATAAAATCCGGTGATTCTCCATGAGTGACGAGGAAAGATTTCGGAAGGCCTATCCTGCTCTTAACAGAGAGCTGGAAACAGGAGACACTCAGGAATATACTATAGATGGGGTCCGAACAATGTCGGAAGACCAAGGTGAACACACTGCGGATGAAGGAACTTTCCTTCCTAATGCGATTGATTACATTCGACGATGTGATACCGTACCTCAAGCCATTGAGATAATTGACTACTTGGTCAATAGAGGAGAACTTACGACAGGTCAAGCCAGAGATATTAAGAAACAACTGAAAGATGAAGGGCTTCGCAGTTTTGGCGCAAAGAAGGAGAAGGATCATTATCTGAAACATGGTCTTGAGTGAATAGAAGTATCATATCCTCAACTCATCCGAAACGCGTGTGCAAAAATAGGATGTTCCTTGAAGGTGTTTATATCCCATTATAGAGGTATAATTTTGTAGATCAAAGAATTCCATTCTTTTTACACCATGGGGGGAAAGATATGGGCAAAAAGGAAGGGAAGTTGAGTGATTCCCATTTCAAGGAGATTACAGAACTCATTCAAGTGGATCTAGAAGTCTATGATCTCTTAGTTTGGCAAAAGGCCTGCAAATCCTTTGGACCTATTCACTACGATTCAGAAACCAGAAAACAATGGTTCCAGAATAACCAATTTAGACTGGAAGCGGCAAGAGAGATTACCGAATTCGTTGAATCGTGGATAAAGGGACTTCGGGAGAAGAAACAATTCAATGAATATACAATTGAAACGATTCGTACTGGTATAATTCAGGCAGTTAGAATGCAACAAAAGGAAGCTGGTGCTGAGCTTGGTTTGCTAAATCCGGTCAAGCTTAATGGATTCAAGACTCTAATCAAATGGGCAGATGACAAGAACCTGTTGGAAGAAGGACCATATAATGGAGCCAAGGAAATCCCAGCGGGTGAAGCCAAGAAGACAACTCGAAGGCCATCACGGAAAAAGAGGAAGGGAAGGTACGGGCCTCCTATTGTGAACCTCATTCATGATTATTATTTGATCAGCGAGAGTCGTCTAAGATTGTGTATAGGTGTAGGTAATTGCTTTATTCATCCATATCAGAATGTCAATCTGGAGCTTGAAATAGATTCTCGACTTTCTGTCTTGGGAGTTCCAGCGTATTCATGGTCACCAAAGACCAACACCATACCAATCGGCTTTTTGGAAGCATCCTTGGATGAAGATGTGAAGGATAAAGTCATAGAGATTGATCTAATAATCAATAGAAGAACATCTGAGTATAACATCGCAGGACGAGTAATCTATGATAACTGCGAAAGGGGAATCGTAGATAATCATGAATTACAATCAGTCACGCTCAAAATCAGATAGTGGGAATATGTATCATCTTGAAATATCGTAAAAGATTCCAGAAAGATAGCCCGGTTGCGTCCATTTCGATATTTCTGTGTAGGGTTTGCTCTTGTGCATGGCATGTTGTGCCAGTATTCTCAACAGGTCGCCTTTGAAACCCGCTACACCATGTATTTTATGTCCCGATGAAGAGAATGACCTGACGATTTCAGCGCCGGATGGTAGTATCACAAATCTATCCTCGTCCGAAAACATACTAAAGGTAATGATCGTTCCACCTAGTGAATGATACCATTCATCACCAAGTGCAATCAGATACTTTGTCCCAAGTGCAAAATATGATAGGTCATATTTCTTGGAACATATTTTCTTGAAATCTTCAGCAATCGAGAGCTTCTTACTCCACTCTCGTATCTGTGCCTTCTTCATCTTTGAGAAGCTGCACTCGTAAGGAGGGATTTTCTCATTCTCGCCAAGCAATCCAAAACCTGCAGATATGATGAAAAAGTCAACTTCGATATTATTGATTGATCTGAGTAGATCAACTCCCCTAGCTAGTTCCCGAGCTTGATTACCAGTATACATACTTCGCGCAGCACAGGTGAGAGGGGAGAGCTTCTCCACCCAACTCTCTAGATTAGGCTGTTTTGCAAGGTCATTACATGTAGGCGCCTTAGTTGAACTGAACCTCTTCTTCTTCCCACAGCTTCCTACTACAAGAACCCTCATCGGTCAGACCTAGGTCTGATGATATAGATTTGTGCCTGATATTCGTTATGATGTTTGCTATCACATCTGAACGTAATATCTGGCAGATTATGCTGGTTGATATGCTCCACGATCCCGAGCCCAAGTAATTGTGTCGGGGTCACATCTCTTGAGTTCTCTTTCAGGAAACTCGCTTAGAAGGTTCCAACCTATATCCAGAGTCTGATCGAATGACCTGTCTTCGAATTCGCCTTGTCCGATGAACTCTTCCTCAAAACGGTCAGCAAATTTGAGGTATTTCTGATCACGATCTGTGAGTGCTTCTGAACCAACCACTGCAACAAGGTCTCTTAGATCACGACCTTCTGAATAAGCATAGTAAAGCTGAGCTTGGATTTCCTTATGATCAAATCGAGTCATCCCTTCACCAATACCTTCTTTCATCAGTCTGCTTAGAGATGGGCCTGGATCGATTGGAGGATAGATACCTCTTCTATGCAAACCTCTTCCGACAATCATCTGACCCTCTGTAATATATCCTGATAGGTCAGGAATCGGGTGAGTCATATCATCTTGAGGCATTGAAAGTATAGGCATTTGAGTAATTGTTCCCTTCCGCCCATTGATACGCCCTGCACGCTCATAGATTAGACTAAGGTCTGTGTAAAGGTAGCCAGGATAGCCTCTTCTACCAGGGATTTCGGAACGCGCTGCGCTAATTTCTCGGAGTGCTTCAGCATAGTTGGTCATATCCGTAAGGATGACAAGAACGTGCATATCAGACTCATAAGCCAGATACTCAGCAGCTGTCAATGCTGCTCGAGGTGTAATGATACGTTCGATTGCTGGATCATTGGCGAGATTCAAGAATAGAGTGGTATGCTCTAAGGCACCAGTCTCTTCAAAGGAATTAATGAAATATTGAGCTTCTGTTGCTGTAATACCCATAGCTCCGAAGACAATAGCAAAATCTCCTTCTTCACCAGGAATCTTCGCTTGACGGACTATTTGTGCTGCAATCCTATTGTGAGGCAATCCAGAACCAGAAAAGATTGGAAGCTTCTGTCCTCGAACAAGAGTATTCAATCCGTCGATAACTGATAGTCCAGTTTGGATTGGTTGTCGTGGATATTGCCTTGCATATGGATTGATTGGAGAGCCATAGATATCCCAGTGATCCTCTGCTGAGAGCGGAGGTCCTTTATCCAACGGGTTTCCTGCACCATCCAGTACACGTCCAAGAATCTCCGATGAGACCGGAAGTTTCATGGTTTCTCCTGTGAAACGAGCTGCAGTAACATCTGCATCTAATCCACTTGTTCCCTCAAAGACCTGAATCACAGCTCGTCCACGACCAGTTTCTAATACTGTGCCTGTCAAAAGGTCGCCATTCGGAGCTCGAATCTTCACGACTTCGTTGTATGCTACATTATGTGTTTGCTCTACAATTAGTAGTGGGCCGCTGACATCGGACACAGTCCGATATACGATGGAAGACTCCCGTGTCATCGTAAAATCCGCCTAAGATTACATCTTGAATCCGTAGAACGTGCATAGTGTACTCCAGTTTTAAGACTTACGAAGTGTAAGGATTGCGTCATAGAAACGGTACAACATGCATGAAAGCAAGAATTGGAGCGAGCATAACTCCCCTAACTATGAGAGAATGCCCTCTTGACTTCAAATCTCCAGAGGTTGGATTGAAATAGAGAATCGCACCGACTAGGATACATATGGCCATGACACCATCTCCAATTAGCACGATTAATGCTACCAGCTGACTCTCATACATCCCGAATAATCCATAGAACGTAGATGTAGCACTTTCAACTGTGAGAACTCCGAGTCCAGCCATACTCGCGAAGAAATTGGTTATCATCGGACCGACAAAGAACAAGAATACTCCAAAGATGACAAGACCTTTAGCAGTTCCGTCACTAAGGCCTGTCGCGTATACTATGAATCCAACCAGAATCAGAATTAGATATCCATTCACTGCAAGAGCATAGAAGAGATTTAGCAGAGTTTCGAGTGCAGCTAGATACTCTGACCCAAATTCGAAATCAAATGGGCTCTGCAATAGAAGAATGGAAGATAACTCTGGAATCATAGGTTTCACAATAGTAGGTCAAGGACTCGTAATTTAACCACCACTCATCTCAATTCTGCAAGTAATTTCTGGAAGTCTTCTCTCATCTGGTCTTTTGTTTCTGGAAATCTAAGAGCTGCAGCTGGATGGTAGGTCATGAAATAAGTCCGACCTTGTGCTTCATAGAATTTCCCATGTGCTTCGCTGAGACGCCATGGGCCAATGATTGAAGATATCGCTACTCCTCCAAGAAGAACGATCACCTTGGGATTAATTACATCAATCTGTCTATCAAGATAGCCGATACACGCATCCACCTCATCTTTATGGGGAGCTCTGTTCTTTGGAGGGCGCGATTTCAGAACAGATGTGATGAAGACCTCGTCTTCAGACATTCCTATCTCTCGAATCATATCTCTAAGTAACTGACCCGATCTTCCAACAAAGGGACGCCCTGTCTTATCTTCTTGAGCTCCTGGAGCTTCGCCAATGAACATCACCTTTGCGTCTACAGAACCTTCACCGGGAACAGGATTGATTCTAGATGCATACAAAGGACATTTTGTGCATGAAGCGATTTCTGAATGTATCTCATCAAGTACCTTTTCTCGACTCATTTCATAATATGGTGGTTTTTCAAAGATAAAAACCACGTTGGTTTATGATGCTCTATGCACTCGGAGCCACTACACCAGATTCGTGTAGTTCTTTATAGAGAGATTCGAATTCTTTCTCGATTTTGCTTTCGATTGCATCCATGGTAGTATGATAGCTATCCCATGGAGCGATTTTCATTCTCGCGATATTATCCAGAACACTGAATTCAAGGATTCTTCGAACACTCACACCCAAGCCTACTGCTTCAGCCATTTTTCGTGAGAAGTGGATGATGATCCTGAGCATGCGATAGGTCTTTCCAACTGGCGAGTAAGTATCAATTTCGTGAATGGCACTCTGAGTTAGAAAGTCTTCCTTAATCATTCGAGCAGCTTCAAGTGTTGCTCGCTCGGATTCAGGTAGAGCATCGGGGCCTACAAGCTGTACAATCTCTCGAAGCTCCTGGTCCTTTTGAAGCAGTGCCATGGATTCCTTGACTAAATCCGGCCAGTCATCACCCAGCTCCTTTTTGTGCCATTTCTCTAGGTTAGTGTGATAGAGTGAGTAACTAGTCAAAGCATTGATGGCAGGGAAGAATCTTCGCGCAGCCAAGTCCTTGTCAAGTGCCCAGAACACCTTAACGATACGTAGAGTCGCTTGGGTTACCGGCTCTGAGAAATCTCCACCAGGAGGAGAAACTGCACCACAAATGGTGATTGATCCAGTTCTATCCTCGGCTCCTAGTGTCTTTACTCGGCCACCTCGCTCATAGAATTGAGCAAGTCTTGAGCCAAGATATGCAGGATATCCTTCCTCAGAAGGAAGTTGTCCAAGGCGACCGGAGATCTCTCGAAGTGCTTCGGCCCAACGAGAAGTCGAATCAGCCATAAGTGCAACATCGAAACCTTGATCCCTGAAGTACTCAGCAAGGGTTACCGCTACGTAAATTGATGCTTCACGTGCAGCTACAGGCATATTAGATGTATTGGCAATAAGGACAGTCCTTTCCATTAGTGGTTTACCACTTTTGGGGTCATTAAGATGAGGCCACTCCTCAAGAGCTTCGGTCATCTCATTGCCGCGTTCTCCACATCCAACATAGACTACAACCTGAGCATCAGCCCATTTCGCAAATTGGTGTAGCGTTACTGTCTTACCTGTGCCAAATCCACCGGGAATTGCACCTGTACCTCCCTTTGCTTGAGGCATGAATGTGTCAATTACACGTTGTCCAGTAACAAGGGGAATCTCAAGGGATACACGGTCCTTGAAGGGACGTCCGACTCGCACGGGAGTTCTTTGTAGCATGACTACATCATGTACATCTCCATGTTCATCCTTCACTTTACAGATAGTTTCGACAATGGTGAACTCGCCCTTCTTTACTATCTCTACGATTTCGCCCTTGACGCCTCGAGGAATCAATATCTTTGACATGATGATACCTGTTTCAGGTACTTCGCCAATGATATCACCAGGCTCAACCATATCACCAACTTTTGCAAATGGATTGAATTCCCATTTCTTCTCTCGATCGAGTCCTTCGATTGTAAGTCCACGACTGATAAAATCACCAGACATTTCCTTTAGTCCAGGAAGAGGGCGTTGGATTCCATCGTAAATGGATCCTAAAAGACCAGGACCTAGTTCAACGGATAGTGCGTCACCAGTAGCTACCACTGGCTCGCCAGGAGCTAATCCAGAGGTTTCCTCATATACTTGAGCGGTGAATTCTTCATCACCAACCTCAATTACTTCTCCAATCAATTGTTCATTGCCAACTCTGACAACTTCGTACATTCGCACTGCGGGAAGACCTGAACAACGTACAACAGGACCAGCGATGCTCTCTATCTTTCCAACTTTTTCAGTCATGACGGGGTTCTCCTTTAATGGGATAGGATTACATATTTATCTCGATTCCAACAGCCCGACGTATTAGCTCTCTTAAAACAGTTTCATATGCACCAGTAGAGCCTGATCTATCAGGAATTAGTAGAATCACAGGTACAGGCGCCTCCGAAAGCTCTAGGATAGTATCCTCTACCTGCATTGCTAAGGGCTCTGTAATAATTATCAAGCCCATACGTGGATCTCTAAAATAGTCTAATAGTGATTTGCGGGTTTCCTGAGGAGTTTTTGGAATTGAACTCTCTCGGACACCGACCATTCGAAAGCCTGTGACAGTGTCACGATCTCCAATGATAGCAATCTTATCGTTGACCATTAGATACCACAGCCCAGCAAGACCGTATGATTAGTAAAAAACATTTGCAAAAGGATTTTTGAGGAATAGCTCATTTAGTGAATTGTTCTATTATATCAACCTCTTCAATATGTGTCCAGCAATAGGTACATTTCAGCTTCATCGGTTGTTTAGAGAGTACTTCATACTTGGGTTCGATTGGCTCGCGTTCTTTGTTTGTAACACATCTAGTATTTGGACACACAATGACATTGGTGATTGTAGACGGCAACTCAACACGTGTCTTCTTTTCCACTTTTGAGTCCCGAATCGTGTTTATGGTTGCATTTGGTGCAACCAATGCGATTTTTGCGACCTCAGCTCCCGCCAGAAAACGGTCTTCGAGTTTTACGATATCTTTGCGTCCGACACGTGAGCTAGTGATGTTCATCGCCAGGCTCACTATCGATCCCTCACGTCCCGTGATATCCAGAATTCTCAGAACATCAAGAGCGTGTCCTGCAGTGATATGGTCAATTACGGTTCCGTCTCTGATCTTCACAATACGAATCTTGGATTCCTTCTCATCCGACAAAACTTTCACCCACGGGATTTTGAACGGACATCAAATCGTTTTAGACCTTCCTCTAGTTGAGTGTCTGGCCTCAAGTACACGGAGGCGAAGGTTGATATGTCCTAGGGTAAGACTCGAGGGTGAAAAGACGGTGAGAAGAATTGGTCTTAGAGGGTCTAGGTAAATCATTAAACTCTGCGCTTAAACGCCTCTTCGGTGCAAGCGTCATAGATGAAGAGCTCGTCAAGGAACTCGTGAAAGATATTCAGCGGGCTCTACTTGTCGCAGATGTTGATGTCACATTAGTGATGGGAATCACTGAAAGAGTGCAAAAGCAGGCCCTAGATGAGAATCTCCCTCGTGGCGTTTCCCGTCGAGAACACATCATTAAGGTAGTGTGGGATACACTAGCATATTTCCTAGGAGAGAAAGCCATACCTCTCACAATTCACCCTGGAAAGCCAAACTTGGTTATGATGATAGGAATTCAAGGTTCAGGCAAAACCACAACGATAGGTAAACTAGCTCGATACTATCAGAAAAGAGGAATCAAGACAGGAGTGATATGTGCGGACAACTTCAGGCCTGGAGCGTACAGTCAGCTAAAGCAACTAGCTGAAAAATCCAATGTCCCATTCTATGGCGATGAGGGTGAGAAAGATGCTGTGAAGCTCGCAAAGAATGGGTACAAGGAGATGACGAAACGTAGTGTAGAGCTAATTCTTCTTGATACCTCAGGACGCCATAGAGAAGAAACTGGACTCATCAAAGAGATGAAGGACATCTCCAAAGCAGTCAAACCTCAGGAAATTGTGCTTGTTATTGATGGGACATTAGGTCAACAAGCAGGTGTCCAAGCGTCAGCTTTCAAGCAAGCTACAGAGATAGGGTCAATTATTGTCACAAAGTTAGATGGCTCGGCCAAAGGAGGTGGAGCTCTTTCTGCGGTCGCTGCAACAGGAGCTCCTATCAAGTTCATAGCAACTGGAGAAGGAATGGATGCTATTGAGTCGTTCAACCCGACCAAGTTTGCTGGACGACTACTAGGAATGTCAGACATCAGAGGACTCGTTGATAAGGTCAAGGAAGCACAGATTGAGATCGATGAGGATGCAACAATGCGCATCATGAAAGGGAAGTTCACTCTCACTGATATGATGGCACAGCTAAAGCAGCTCAAGAAGATGGGTCCACTCGGAAAGGTCATGGAGATGCTCGGACTTCAGTATAAATTACCTGAAGGTGTAGCAGAAGTACAAGAAGAGAATCTGAAACGGTTTGAGGTCATCATGAATTCAATGACAAAACCCGAGCTTGACGACCCCAAAACGATCAAATCTTCTCGAATAAAACGTATCGCAAGGGGGTCAGGAACATCAGAAAAGGATGTGAGAGACCTACTGAAACAGTACGAAACAATGAAGAAGATGATGAAACAAATGGGCAAATCACGACGCCGCGGAGGTAGGGGTGGCTTGCCGGATATACCTGGTCTGCCAGGTATGTAACTAGGGTTGAGAAGGTAGGTACATCGAGTTGGCACGAACCTATCTCCTTCTATATAGGAATTTTCCAATTGATAAGGCAGGTGTAAAGCGAGGAGAGAATTCACCACAAGTTGTTGCGGCTTCCAGGTGCGTGAATATTGCACTATTCTTATCTAATGACCTTCGCCGAGATGTGACAATATTCATCGGTATTCAAGATAAAACGGAGTGGAAGATGATTTCTTTTGCTGGTGATACGCTTAGACGTGTGTCACCAGACGAACGATCGATATCATTCTTCTTACTCAAGGCCTTTGAGAAGCTAGAATCTCTTCCTTTTAGTGCAGCGCACAAGATGGACAACGGGATTATGATTCAGCGTCTTGAGATTGAAAAGTTTTTGAAAGAATGGGAAGAGAATATCAGCATAGCTAGTCATGATAGCACGAATCAGGTCAAATATGAGAAGGCAAAGAACTCACTTTATATCTACAATATAGATGCAGAGATAAATCTCGATGATCATCCTTTCAAATTAGTAACACGTCCGCGAACTCCTGAACGATTCATACTTGACATAAATGCAACTTATGACCTACAGAATAATACATGAAGAAATCTTCTTAATACCATCTTAGAATAAAAAATCAGAAAAACGGTGACCTCCTATGCCTACCAATGTCACACCCGAATTCGACAAGCAGCGGCAGATATATGAGGACACAGAAGGTCTCGAACAGCGAATCGTCGAGCTAGAGAAGCTTCTGTCCCTTGCACCTAAACATAAGGGTGCCGAAAGGATGAGAGGGGATTATCGAAAGAAGCTCGCTCAACTCAAGGCACAATTAGAGAAGGAACGAGAACAAGCTCGTGTACGTCGAGGTGGCGGAGGTGTTGAGGAAGGCGTCATCCGGAAGGAAGGCGCGGGGCAAATCTGCTTGGTTGGAGTCACTAATAGTGGCAAATCAACTTTGATCAATTCAGTAACAAATGCAGAACTCGATGTAGGAAATTATCCATTTACTACACCAATTCCGACTCCGGCAATGCTTGTTTTTGAGGACATCAATATTCAGTTAGTCGAGATTCCAGGTGTATTTGATGGGAGCTATGATTCAGGTATTGGTAGACAGGCACTTGGTGTTGCGCGCAATACAGACTGTATCGCACTAGTCATCGATCTGTCTCAAGATATTGATATACAAATGAATGTCATAATGAAAGAGCTCGATCGGGCAAGAATCAGACTGAATAAGGAGAAGACTGCAGTCAGGATTGAGCGCACTGGACTTGGAGGGCACATGATATACGGAGTTCAGTACTTTGAAGGCACGAAGGAGGATGTCATCAATTACCTACAAGCCCGAAGAATCACAAACATAATTGTACGTTTCCAAAAACCATCTACCTTCGAGCAGCTGGCTGATGCGATGGATGCAAGTGTAGCATATGTACGAGCGCTCATCATAGCTACAAAGGGTGATACACCTGGTTCCAAGGAACGATTCAAGGAACTTGAAGAGAAGTATAATGATAGATTCGATATCATTCCGGTATCAGCAGAGAAAAAAGAGAACCTTGATGGAATGAGCTGGGCTCTTTATGATCACCTTGACATACTCAGAATATATACCAAAATACCTGGAAAGAAGCGAGAGGATAGACCAATTGTCCTTCCTGTTGGTTCAGTGGTCGAGGACGCTGCTGCAAAGGTACACAAAGAGCTCTTCGTAGAACGTTTCAAGTCTGCTACTATCCTTCGCGAGAATGATAAGATCAAACGTCGACAGGTCGGACTAAACTACCCCCTTGAGGAGGGCGATGTGCTTCAACTCGCCCACAGATAGTTGGGGGAATCGATGTGAGTGACGAAGAGATAGCTGACGGTTTTCCTAATCTTATTGTAGTGCTTGTTGGCCCTGAAGAACCGGGTAATGTCGGATTTGTTGTGCGTGCTATGGCGAACTTTGGAGTAGAGCGCCTCAGGATTGTAGGAGAAGATATCCGAGATGAACAATACGCGCATATCTTTGCAGTACGTGCAGCAGACATCCTAGAGCGTGCAGAAATCTTTGATTCTCTCGAAGAAGCCCTTGCGGATGTAGAAGCTGCATGGGGAGCTACTGCTCGAAAGGGAAGTAATCATAGTGTGACCAGAGCGACTGTTCTTCTGAGCGAACTGCAAGACCCGACTTCCATTCCTGCAACTGTGGCACTTGTATTTGGCAGGGAATCAGTGGGATTGACAAATGATGAGCTTGCTCTCTGTGATGTCGCCTTCAACATCCCTACATCAAAGATGTATGAAAGCTTGAACCTTAGTCATGCAGTAGCTGTGACCCTCTACGAACTCTATACCAAGTATGCCGAGAGACCTGAGCGTCGACCTACGGACATTAGAGCAGCAACAAGAGAAGAAAGAGAGCAAGCGGCGTTCTTCTTCGACGAACTCATCGATAAGACGACCATCAAGGACTTTCGTATACCTATCGCAAAGCAGGTATTTCGAAACCTCCTACATCGAGCTTTCATGACAGGACGCGAGATTGCAACTCTCACCGGAACTATCAGAAAGATAACCAAACTTGTGAAAGGGCAAGACGAAGAAGTGTAGAATCTTCTAGTCACTCTAGAAGAAGATTGTATATCTCAATCTCTCTGTTTGTTTAGATACCGTAACCCATCTTTCGCTTGAGGTCAGGATCTATCTTGTCAAAGACTACCTTGCAGGGTGTTGGAAACTTAGGTGCAGCCTTCTTGAGGGCTTTCATCGATTGCTTGATGAATTGTGGATTCGTTCTGATGGTAACGATCGGTTGGTTCACATCAACTCGTGCTGCGGAACCAATGACCTTCCCCCATGCTCGACGCATACCATCCTGTACACGGTCTGCTCCTGCACCTGAGATCATCTTGTTCTCTCTGAGCCAATGATATGGTTTGACACGCATGCGGAGGTGGTAGTTCTTCCTACCCACGTACTTGGTCATGTGTCGGTTAGAAGCAATACGAGCCGCCTCTAGTGCCTGGTTGCGGATTTGGCACCTCTCTAGACCAATCAGGGACATCTCTACTTCGAACTTTCCAGCGGTCTCGCCCATGTCAAAGCTGACTATTCGGCTCGCTGGTTGCCTGTGGATATACCGCTTCCTCACAAAGGGTTGGCGGTCTTGTTCTCGATAGCAATGTCCTGGACGTTTTCCCATATCGATTCACCTTAGTATAGATTGGTCTAAAGCCTCAGCGGCTTAGTCAGAGTGAGCCTTGAGGGTTTGAATAAAAGGATTATGGCGTGTGCCTTTCGAACCAGATGCGAGAAGGGGAGATTATATTCCACTGTCAAATGAAAGCTATGAGAGTAGTATGCTCACATTGAGGCTAGAAGCATGACTTCGTCCTCATACTGGATGTGCATACTGCGATGATCGGGGTTTTAGACAGAAACCGAGGGCATGAGTATCATGTCCTCACTACCTCGGTGATGGCAATGAAGACAAAGATACACACCTCAAAGAACGGGCAATCTGAATCTCTCGTTATCGGAGAGAGTTTTGATACATCATTCAATCGTATCATCAACTCCCTCGTTCAGCTTCTTTGGATAGCCAAGCTTGACCATGAATGGTATGATCAGGAAAATCAGAAATGGGTTC
>JAEORN010000160.1 GCA_016840825.1 Candidatus Thorarchaeota archaeon
AGTAGCTTAGGTCTGACATCTGGAATGGGTAGTCCATTGGCAAGAATAGGGGGAGTGAAAATATTCACTGATGGGTTATTTGGAGCAAAAACTGCATATGTTGCAAAAGGGTACAACGATGACCCCAAGAACAAAGGTATGCTGCTTTTCCCGAGAGACAGATTTGAGGAGATTGTGAAGAAAGCAGTGGAAAATAATATTCAGACTGTCACGCATGCTATTGGTGATGAAGCAATTGAAATGGTCATCTCAACTTTTGAGGACCTTCCAGATAAAAGCATGCTGAGATATCAAAGGCATAGAATAGAGCATGCAGAAATGATAAATGAGTTTCAGATTCGCCGCGCTGTGGGACTCGGTCTTATCTTATCAATGCAGCCAAATTTTGTGGGCAGATGGCAACAACCTGGAGGACTCTATGACGATAGATTTGATGAAGAGAGAGTCCGAGGAATGAACATGTTTCGAGTAGCTCTTGATAATGGAGCTCGTCTTTGTTTTGGTTCGGATGGTATGCCATATAGTCCACTATACGGAATCTGGTCTGCTACAACCCATCATAATGAGCGTGTTAGATTAACCGTTGAAGAGGCACTTCGATGTTATACCATGGAGAGCGCTTATTCAGTATTCCAGGAGAACTCACTTGGGAGTCTAACGGTGGGAAAGAGAGCAGATTTTGTAGTACTATCGGATAATATTCTTGAAGTCCCTGTGGATAAAATAATAGACATTGATGTAGAGATGACTGTGGTTGGGGGTCTTGTTGAGCATTCATCATTAGGTCTGTGAGGTGTTTGATTGGGAAAAATCAAGGTCCTAAGTGATGATCTGATCTCACTCATATCTGCTGGAGAAGTTATTGAGAACCCATCATCAATCGTTAAAGAACTCATTGAGAATTCGTTAGATGCAGGAACAGATATGATAGACATCTCCATAGAAGGAGGTGGCATTGATAAAATTGTAGTATCAGATAATGGTTCAGGGATAACAGGAGAAGATTGTGAGGTATGTCTTCAAAGATATTCAACAAGTAAGGTTTCTAAAAAGGAGGATATCAATGCAATTTCCACTTATGGATTTAGAGGAGAAGCCCTAGCAAGTATAGCAGCGGTGGCAGACCTTAGAATCACAACACAAACAAAGGAAGAAGAGGTTGGTACTTTAATCGTATCAAGGATTGGAGAAACTCCAAAACTCACTGATTCTTCAAGACCGATTGGCACAACAGTTGAGGTAAATGACTTATTCAAGAAAATTCCCGCAAGACGAAAGCATCTAGGAAGTCCAAAAACAGAGGCGCAGCGTGTTCAGGAAGTGATAATGAAGCACGCAGTCATAAGAACGGATGTTGGCTTTAGGTTAAGTAGAGACGATAAGATAGTGATTGATTGTCCTCCAATGCAGAGTGCAATAGATAGGATAGCATACCTCTGGGGTAGCGACATAGCAAAAGGACTTGTTGAGATATATTATTCTGAGGAAGATGTCTGGGTTCAGGGATTTGCTGCAATGCCTCCGATATCAAGGGGGAATAGATCTCGTGAATATTTCTCTGTGGTTAGGAGACCAATAGAAGATGAGCGCTTGAGTAATGCCGTAGAGTCTGCTTATTCAACATTCCTCATGAAAGGGCAATTTCCAGTCTGTGCATTGGATATTGCGATGAAGCTGGCAGATGTCGATGTAAATGTTCATCCGACAAAGCGTGAAGTGAGAATTCTTAACCTCGAGAAAGTAAGTTCAATAATTACAAAGGCAGTGAGAGATGCTCTTGGAGTAGATAGGCTTCAGGTCGAAAGCCAATCACTGGAAACATTCTTTGAAGGTGAAAGTTCTATCAGTGTGAACACTGACAGGCAACAGGCACAATTAGCAGACACAGGTGACCTAAGAACAGTCCCCCTGATAGAACAGACTATCCTTGAGCCAGTTACAGTGGTTGGAGAAGATGAAGAACCTGTGAATCTACTTGGCGGTGTGTTCAGGATAATTGGTCAAACCCACCAACTCTACATACTCCTTGAGGATGAGGAGGGTCTTCTGATTATTGATCAGCATGCAGCTCATGAGAGAGTTCTCTATGAAGAATTGAGAACAGAAGTCAATGAGAACAGGGTAGCAGTTCAAGAGTTGCTTGAACCATTCATTTTGAGTCTTGGTTCCTCA
>JAEORN010000161.1 GCA_016840825.1 Candidatus Thorarchaeota archaeon
ATCATTCCTCCAACTCAGGAGGGTGGTACGGTCGACTACCCCGCCAACGAGTTTGAGATAGGCATCTTCCAAGTCCTTGGCTTTTGCCTTACTGACTATCTCTTGAGGTGTATCATGTACAATTAGCTTGCCTTCATTCAAAATGCCAATAATCTCGCAGACCTCTTCCGCAAAGTCGACCATGTGTGTGCAGATGAAGCATGTCGTGTCCAGCTCCTTGGCCATAGCTAGGATGAGTTCCCTCACCAATGCACTTGCGGCCGGATCTAAACGAGAAGTCGGTTCATCCAGGAAGACTAGTTGTGGTTCATGAATGAGTGTTGATGCGACAAGGACCTTTTGCTTCATTCCTGAGCTATAGCTCTCCAGTAGGTCATTCTGGCGGCTTTCAAGTCCGAGGATTCCGAGCAGCTTATCGATTCGGTTCTCTAGCTTGGGGCCACTCAGGTCGTTCAGCGCACCGATGAACTCCAAGAATTCCACCGCAGAGAGCTTTGAATAGACCCCTGGAGCTTCAGGCAGCAATCCAGTTGAAGCCTTGATCTCATTCCGCTGGGTGTTCACATCAAAGCCGCACACGGTGGCTCCTCCGCTTGTGGGCTTTAGCAGGCCTGAGAGGATTCTCACGGTGGTAGTCTTTCCAGCTCCATTAGGTCCAAGATATCCGAAGATACTACCTCTCTTGACTTCGAGGCTGAGATTATCAAGCGCGTGGATTTTGCCAAAGTGCTTGGTCAATCCTTCAGTTGAAATATCAACTTCATTCCTTGTCATACTACTCTCCCTGATTATTACTCATTGATTGAACGCTTATAACCACTGATTTCTGTGTCTGAAACGAACCTGGATTCTGTCTTCTTCTGGAATTCAGGTTTTAAGCAACAAACTCGCTCCTCCAGGAGCCCTCTGCTATTATATCGACCTTCATTGTCGTATTCGATGCGACTAGTATGGTATAACCTGAAGATGTCAATCGTTCCGGGGAACACCATAGTATGTCCACATACTTACAGGAGCACCCGCAAGCTTCAGGTACATCCACAACTGCATTTTGTGCATTGCTAGGTGAGTTGTGATTTCCAGGATATAATGAGCCCAACTCTTTGGTGACCCCTCTAGATCGAATGGCTTCAGCCTATTCTCCGAAAGCTGATCGTCGGAGAGTTTTGAGATAGCACATTACTAAATAACCAAGAAATATAAGATGCTTCTTTGCGCTCGCTGATGCCTTAACAGGTTTCAAATTCAAGGATGTGACGTCTCTAATGAAGAGAACAATATTTGCATTAATTGTAGCAATTATAATTGCAGTCTTACTTGCGGCACTCCAGTTGTATATGGATATTATTACCCTCGCAGCTGTGCTCATAGGCGGAATCATCCCTAACATGATGATTCAAATGTCTATGATGTTCGAGTTGCTACTGCTACCATATTCACTGGCACTTCATTCATTATATCTCCCTCTCATAGCATTGATTGTTGCTGGGTTCGTATCAGGTCTAGTATCCAAGAATCGTGTAAAGATGCTCCCGGTTTCCATACTTGTTATCCTAATCTTATTCCTATGCTACTTCTTGCTGAGCATGGCGGGCGGTGCCTTTGATTTCAGTGCTTTGCTATCTGAGATTCAAACAATGGCAATTGATCTTGGAATAGCATTCTTCCTTCTCTTTATCCCTGGTATCATTGGTGCTAGTATAACTCAAGAATAGAACTAGTTTCGTTTTGGCTTGATGAATCTTGGGTTCATCAAGCCGCTTATCCAGACGAGAGGTGTGTAAAAGACACAAATTATTTTCAAGTAGACAAATCTTGAGGTGTCTTGGCATCGATGTTTGTGAAAAGATGAATTGATGCACATTGAAGAGGATAGAAAGAGCAGTCAGTGACTGCTCTCTCGGCAGGAATATTCTAGTCTAGATAGAAGGACAGTAGAGCACTCTGGTAGGCTGTGAATGATGGCGTCAGAGCTGGGGAATGGGCCTGATTGGGTGCAAAGGTTGCACGAACATGGAATTCTAGAGTCGGTAATACATCTAGTGTTTCACCACACACTAGCCATGTGATTTTGAGATTCTGATTGGCCCAGCTAACCAAATTATCCTCGTAAGTTCCCGGATAGATAATAGTGCCACCTCCAGAATTTCCTACATCAGCAAGAGTATCAAGTAATCCATTCCTTAGCGGTTCAAGCCCACTGTAGAGAGCTTGAGTCACCAAAGAAGATATTATTGTGGAGGCTGGATATGGAACACCAGCTTTCCAGATCAAACCTGATACAAATAGAGAAACTCCAAGCTTCATCAAT
>JAEORN010000162.1 GCA_016840825.1 Candidatus Thorarchaeota archaeon
CACCACTTCTTTTCAAAACTCTAAGAATACAACTAATTCATTAACAAGATAGCTCTTTGAAATGCCACTAAAGTTGGAGGAGGTTTCGTGACTAGCTATCTTAATAACTTGGTCAAGGTATCGGAATCGCATCTTGATTCTGTTGTGGATTTATTGATTCAGTCTTTCAGAGATGACCCTTTGATTAATTACATCTTTCCGAGTAAGAAGGAGAAAGATGAACATTTCCCGATTATGATGAGGCATCGTGCTAAGCAGGGGTTCGATTGTGGTGAGGTTTTCGCAACATCTTCCAGGTTTGAGGGCATTGCGATATGGAATGACCCAGATAAAGAGAAACGTTCATTCTTCAAAGATCTAAGGTCAGGAGGTTTCAAACTTCTCAGAACAGTAAGAATAGAAAGGATTAGAGTTATGATGAGGGTTGCTAAATTCACTAACGAAAGGAGAGCCAAATATGCTATTGCGCCATACTTACATCTTGGCCCAGTAGCTGTCGCACCTGAATACCAAGGACAGGGATATGCAAGTTCACTCATTCGACCAATGCTTCAACATCTTGATACTGAGGGATTGAATTGCTACCTTGAGGCTCAAACAGAAACTAATGTGTCAATCTATCAGCACTACGGATTTGAAATCGTTGCAGAAGAAGTGGTTCCAGGTACTGACATTCAGCGTTGGGCAATGATACGAACTCCTATCAAGTAGGTGCGGTGGTCACACGTTGAAATCACGTCCGGCCCACCATTCCTTTTTTTCTGAAATATATTATAAGTTTGAATATTAGTAAGATTTGTGAGTCTGTAAAATCAGGGAGGTCTGGAGATACTATGTATACTGTTAGAATGAAGAACGCAGATATTGAATCCTTGCTGAGATTTCTTAAATCACATTTCGGAAGACATGGTGCTAAGGAGTGGGAGAACCAAGATTCAGTGATTGGTATCTTTCATCATCAACAATTTTTATCTTCATCATTCAGTACTCATCTTTTATCCATCGTTTTTGAATTTTCTAAAGTTTCTAAGGATGCGATTTGTAATATCTATGCAGGAGGATCGAGTTCCAAGTTCAGTGATACAGATGCTGTAGATGAGTTAGAAGAACATGTTGGAAATATGATAAGAAGTCAGCACAAGTATGATGCAGATGTAATGGGAAATAGAAGATACTGTACGCAATGCAGAAGGTGGGATACCTATGACATCAAACAGGGCCAATATTCTGTGTTTTGTAACAGATGTGGATTGGAGATTAGTCTGGAAGAAAACTAATGAGTTCAAATCCAGCTCGGCCCACCACGTTTCCACTCTATCGTTCTTCCTTTTTCATTTCTCAGAATATGTAAGACAAATCACGTATGAAGGAGTTAGAAAGACCCGAAAAACATGACAGGATATGATTTACATGCGATTCGTTTCGTGTATTCCCCTATCCATAACACTCAAAACAAGGTATTATTCCATACATGAATCTTGGAGAGTTTGCGATAATGTCAGTCGAACAGGTTAAGAATTGGTTGGACTCACTTGAGATAATCTATGAGCTTTTTGAAGACATCAAGACTTTCGATTTGAAATGGGATGTTGAAGGCACTATATTCGATATTCGGATTGCGATTCGTGCTGACAAATGGATTCATGTCGCAGTGCGTCTTCTCAGACCAGATGAAATTCCAGATAAGTGCAAGCTAGAGCTTTATGACTATCTACTTCGTGAGAATTGGATGCTCGATGATGTAACATACTCGATGGATGAAAAAGGCAACCTTTACTCCGAGAATGATATTCCTGAACAGACGAATTATGAGAACTTTAGGAGTGAACTTGATGCTGTCATCCTCGGCCTTGAACGATTCTACACAATAGTTTCTAGTCGATTCGGAATCGAACCACGTGGCACATAAGATACCAAATCCGGTTCAACCCACCAGTTATTTTCGAATCATGAAATCATTCATGAGAATGGGTCATTTTCCTTGCCATTGCAACAATCTTAATGCATTCTAGTACTGCCTCATCCAAGATGTCTAGTACATGTCCCTTACCAGCTTTTCTTGCCACCTCTCCAAGTAGTCCTGCACATATGACCATGGACTGAAGGTGGTTGGCAATGTCATGGCTCATCAAGTCCATATACTCCATTGCGACCTCTTGTGCTCGCTGAAGCTCCAGTTGTGCTATCTTCCACATAGTGATGTCTTGCATCTGGACAATCCACCCCTTTTGTTGATTATTAACATTAAGAGGTGACACTATCGTTCCGATGTGCATGATTCCTGTCTTAGATGTTTCATACATCTTGCTCTTGGTAAATCTATTAATATCAAAGACCCATTCAAAGTCAACACGCTCACCGGCACGAACTCTATCAAAGACCCAATCAGGAACATCTGGGACCTTGAAAAGATCGAAACCCAATAAATCATGGTCACCAGCGAGACCAAACATCTTCGTACATGCAGGATTCGTATGTGTAAGGACGCCATCTCCATCAAATAGGCAGATGCTTACTGGTGACTCATTGAAAACAGAACTGAATCGTTCTTCACTAGTAAGTCTGTAGGTCTGAAACTGCTGAGTGTAGTCTTCGAGTGCAATCTCAAGCAAGCGATGTTCAGTAACATCACGAATGATTGTAACAACCCTGATTACCTCCCCATTCTTATAAACAGGGATTTTTCGGGTTTCTGTGAAGACTTCTCTTCCGTCAACAATAGTTGATTCTGATGTGATAAGTAGATTTCCTGATTCAAAAACCTGAGAGTACTCGTCAATCACTTTTGATGGAAGAAAGGGAAATGCTTCCACTATAGATTTTCCGATCAATGACTCATGCATATCAAGAATATCGAGCCACTCTCTAAAAGCTCTGTTAACGGATAATATCTTTAGGGTTCGATCTACAACATGTAGAGGTTCACCCATCCCTTCTAGCGTCTGAGTGCATATCTTTGATTGAAAGGTTTCAATTGTATCGTTTGAGTCAAGGGGGAACCGGTGCACTATATGGGGTCTCCAGTATCTTTGATGTCTAAGTGGCAGTCCCTTCAGGTTATCAACGATACAGGAGTTTTGTCCATTTATCAATTGCTCGAATGAATAGTGACTCCTGATTCCCAATGTTTCCTTTAATCTCGAGCTATAGACAGGATTCAAGTAGGCAGTTCAAGTCCAGCCTAATCTACCACTTCAGAAAACTGCACATGGCAATCAATGATTTGATGGCAATTTGATTGACTCAGTGAATCTCCCTATCTGTTCACAGGCAGATACCAACCGGTGTGCGATCTTCTCTACGAACGAATCGGGATTCTTCAAAGCCCATGTGGGATCAGCTTGAAATCGCTCTAGTGCAGCTGCACCGTCATAGTCCACAGTCGCAAGGCGTGTACATAGGTCAGTCTTGGGCATAGCAAAGTCAGAGCCAGGCAAGCATGCGACATTCCATGTGCTGAGCAATTCACTTGTGAGATCTGATGATGTGTGTATTCCCTTCTTTCTCAATGCAGTACGATAATCATTCCAGTTTGGGAAGAGATAGAATGCTCCTTGAGGGGGATGACAAGCAATACCATGAGAAACAATCCTTCGATGTATTTCTTTTGTGACAAGCTCATGTATCGATGTGCAGTCCCTTCTATATTGATCCATCTCAGGATTCTCTCTAAAAGCTTCAATGGCCGCATATTGTATCGGAGCAGCAACACAGGACCAAGTGTTACTCCCGATAGCCAACATAGTACTCTTGAGTTCTTTCTCTGCTTCTGGAAGGAGCATGACTCCAAGTCGGTAACCTCCTGCAGAGTGATCCTTTGAGAGTCCACCTGTGACTAGAGTGCCTTCAGGATAGAACTTGGCAAAGCTATGATGCTTGATTCCCTCATAGGTGAGAGGTGCATAGATCTCATCTGAGAACACAACGAAGTCATGATCCCTGGCGATGGCCGCCAGTTCCTTGAGTTGGGATTGGGTATAGGTAAGTCCCGTTGGATTACAGGGGTAGTTCATGAGAAGGATTTTCTGTTTACCTCTATAGGTTGGGTGTTCCTCAATCGCCTTCTCAAGTACTTCAGGGGTGAGTCTATAACCATTAGAGTATGATGTTCGCATGTAGAATACCCTCTTGCCAATGATATGTGCATGCTCATCATAGCTGACCCAAGCGGGTGTTGGCAGAAAGAGTGGACCTTTCAGAGACATTTGTGCATTGAAGAGAAGCACCTTTGAACCGGGAGCTACAAGAATCTGTTCGGGAGAATACTTCAATCCAAAGGTTCTCTCATAGAAACGAGATATCTGCTCCCTTAGTGGTACTATGCCCTGTGTAGGAAGATAGACTCTTTGATGAGCATTATCACTAAGCGATTTCCGTATTAGATGATGAACGGGAAATGGCGATTCACCGAAACCCATGTGGTATATCTGCTCACCATTCTTTCGTTTCTTTTGGACCATCTCATTCATAGCGAGGGTAGCTGATGGCTTCATCTTCTCATTGATTGAGGATATCTGCATGTTCTCACCTACAGAGGTGTTTTAGAGGTTATTTGAAGAATTCATCAAAGATAAAAGCTAAATGGAATGTCTAAGCTGTGAGGCGTATTCATGGAGAAGCTAATCATCACGATTGCACCCACTGGATCGGTTCCGAAGAAGAAAGATACGCCCTATCTTCCTATAACTCCAGATGAGATCGCAGAAACTGCATATCTGTGTGAGCAGGAAGGAGCTTCTGTCATCCATTTGCATTGTCGAGATGAGAATGAGAATCCTACATCAGATTATGAGATATTTCAAGAAACTGTTGACAAGGTTCGAAGCCGCACAGAATTAGTCATCATGGTATCTACAAGTGGGGTTGCTGGCAAGTCAGATTCTGACAGAGCTGAGCCGCTGAGAACTAATCCTGAGCTGGCAAGTCTTACTACAGGAACTCTCAATTTTTCGGGACGAACCCCATCCATTATCTACATGAATTCTTGGGAAACTGTAACATTTCTTGCCAGAGAGATGCTAAAGCGAAACATCAAACCTGAGCTGGAAGCTTTTGATGTCGGATTCATTTTCCAGGGCAAGAAGCTTGTACAACAAAACTTGGTCAAATCACCTCCTCTCTTTCAGCTAGTGTTGGGAGTTGATGGTGGAATACCAGGAACTCCAGACAATCTTCTTCACATGATACGACAATTACCTGAAGAGGCAATATTCACTGTTGCGGGTATAGGAAGAACGCAACTCGATATGTCCACCCTATCAATCATTCAGGGCGGACATGTACGAATCGGACTCGAGGACAATATCTACTACTCCAAGGGGAAGTTAGCTCCCAATGAGGATTTTGTGGCACGAACTGTAAGAATCGCCCAAGATCTAGGTAGAGAAGTAGCAACCCCTGATGAAGTCAGGAGTACATTACATATTAGTAAGTGAAAGATCGATCGATTCTATGAAAAGAAATTACTCTCATGTATGATAGTAGTCATATCTTCGAATATCTCTAGGTCAGTATTATCATCCAGAAATGGGATGATACCTTCGTACTTTGACATGAAAGTGTCTGCAAACATTTTCAGCTTCCTTCGATTCTCACCTGAGTTCTCATCATCGACACTGATTGCAAAAAGTAGACTATCGTTTGCATGAATAAGCAAATATTCCTCTGACAACTTTATTTTCTGGATACTCGATCCGGTTATCATGGGGCTGGTTTGATGTACAATACTAACTAGAGCTCCAACACCTTGAATTGATTTTTTCAAAGATACGTTTGGTGCGAATTCATGGGAATAGATCAGACGCCCACGTTTTCCAACAACCATGACACTCCGGATCATATGCGCCCTCACATCTTAATTCTCTGGAAAGAAATAATGTGGATTCACATTAGAATCTATGTTGGATTTCCTCTAGAGATACATACCAGCTCTCATCGGGTATTGCTTCTTGAAGATGCGTTGGGCTGATTTGTCCAGGGAGTCTTGGAGCTTGAGAATATCCGGGCTCATACTACCAAGATCTGGCCGTGTAAAGACGGGGCCAGTAAGAAGATGATCAACACTGGTCTTCTCAAGATCCTTTGGAATTATAGGATCCCTTTGTATGATGGATTCGAGATGTGTTCTAGAGGAAGCAGGATCTGACAATGACTCGATAAGCTTCTGAATGTCCATAGAATCAAGTGGCCTAAGACCATATTCAGGAGAGGCTCGTAATCTATCAATAGCAGAGTTCGAGTCAGTAATCTCGATTCCGGCACCAGTGTATTCCATAGGATTGAGAGATATCAACTTAAGCTGGAATGTCGATTCTGGACCAACAACTAGCATCTCACCACGAGGAGTACTTAGAACTCTCCATCCTCTTGGTGATTTGGAGTATTGTTTGAGAATACGTGGAACGATCTCATCAGCCGGTTCGATATCTGTCAATGTTGCTCAATGTATCTGTGTATCTTCCTTTCATATCCTTATCGATAGAACCGGTGGAAGGATATGGCGCGAATTGACTCTACCGTCGCGGATTCCATTCATTTCTAGGGTCGTACAGACAGTGCTTCTCCAATGGAAGTGCTTGATGACAAAGCACCCATCACAAGCCCACACTCTGCTCGAAGAGATTCTATGATTTGAGAGATCTTCTCTTCAATGGTGTCAACTTGCTCATCCCAGCTAACCTTTGGATTATAGAAATCCTCATAGCTAACTGTATATGAGAAGTTTAGGAGAACACCACGAATCTTTACCCCAACAGCCGTAAAAGTCACTCTACGTAGACGTTGCGGGTCATCTAGAAATGGACCTTTGTAGAAATCAGGTCTATATGTTACTAAGGCAGCTTCTCGTGCGTATTGCTCAAAATCCTCATACCTATCCAGAATGATTGGTAGGTTCATGTTGTTCGTTATTTCGTACAAGTATCTCACCGGTTCCGATGCTTGACCCTCTCACCCCACAATTTCCAGTGGAGATTTTGAGCGTTCTCGCCTGTACAAGCCTCCCGGCCAGTACATACATAGTATATACTAAACTGTATATAAGTATTTTTGTTTATTTATTTTAATAGATAATAATCTATATAAAATATGTTGGAACACGTGTTCTAAACATGATTGTATGAGAACCGGGAAAAGGTGTGAGAGCGACAGTAATGATAGCGATCGGAGGAGGATATTGCTACTCAATGATAGTGAAATAAGTTGAACATCGATTTCCATTACTATCAATTGCATCAATTCGTATCACAGTGTTTTCATCAACAGCATCAAGCAGAACTACGCCATAGGTACTATTACCCCAGAAAAGAGGATTCTCAACCAGCTCGAAATACCCACAGGAAGATATGCTCTGTATAGATACATTGACATCTTGGACAAAACCACCTGAGTCAGTAATATCGAACATCATGATAAGATCGTCAAATGCCCACTTCAAGCGAGGTTGTGATGTAAATGGAGCTACAGTATCATCGGATGTGGCATCGATGATATTCACTGTCTGTCCTCTAGGTCGTATGTTGAAAAGAATGAATTTCTCCCCGTGAGTATAGATGGTAAGTGGATTGCTAATCGTCTGCCCTCCGATTTCAACCAAAGGTGTTTCCCAATTGGCAGGAACCTCGCATTTGACAGTAACTTGTAGTGGATATCTATCAACATCATACTCAGGTGTTACCGTAAATTGAACTTGTGATGGTCCTGCACTATAATCTTGTATTGAAGTGTTCATTCGAATCTGATTATACGCCCAAGCTTCGCCCCAGGAAGTAAGCCAAGTGTCATTTCTCATTGATATCTTTTCGAGCTCTATGTCAAGCAAATCCCGTCCTTCAAGGTCGATATAGTATAGATCTGTATGACCATAGGTCTTGAAGGCACCATAGGTTTGATACCCTCGCCCATCTCGATCAATCATCTCCAAGAATCTCTCGTATATCTTTGAAACACTAGGAATAGAATATGTGCTTTGCAACCCGGTGAGGTCCCCGATCGAGTGAAACACATCTCGGACATTAGCTATTGGCCAAGTTCCCAGGGTGTTGTAGCCTTCACTCTTTGTGCCACGAGCGAAATCGAACGTTTCAAGCACGATATTAGCTGCTGTATCACTTACAGAACCGAAAGGATACGCGAATGCAATTGGATCGTATCCAAGCCATGCATTCAAATCTGCAGCTCCTCCTTCGACGATCTCACGAATATCATCCTCGGGTATATCGAGTCCTATTGCGGTATGATTCCTACCATGTACTTCAATATCGTGACCGCGGAATAGCATACTCATCCATTGTGCTATATTTTCCTCAGTGATTCTGCTAGTGATCAAAAAGGAAGTGTGCTTCACGCCGTACTTGTCTTCGATTAAGGAAACTGGTGTATCAGTATATTGATTTCCATCATCCCATGACATCATGAAAGCATAGGTCATATCATTCTCAAACATTGTGATATATGGCAGTTCAAGGTCCAATGGAGGCTCGTTAGAGTTCGGAGCAGAGAAAGTAACAGGTGCTACGACAATTGCGAGAAATATCGCAACTATGTAGAACGCTTCCTTTCTGTGTTCCAAATAAGACACCTAAGCTTGCCAGTTGAACTATTGCTTAAGAATTGCATGTTCAATCTAATGATACAAAATGGACCTCAGGTGGCTTTGTTGACTAGAATGTACCACAAATACGCCTAATCCGTCCTATCTGAACCATCTTGACATAGGCAAAGTATTCGAAAAGGCGGCTAACAACCTTGGACTTTGCCCGGGCTGCAATAGATAGAAAGAAGGTATATCCCTTGATTTCATGATCCAATGCTTTATTGCAAACGAAGATTCGGGGATCACTTTCCTCCCTTGTTAAGTCGAAGGGAGTTGCATCTGGTTCATCATCTAGGAGATTCGAGTCAGATAACTCCTGCAATTCAGTACCAATACCAAACCGCATCATATCCCGTATCTTGTCCATTAGTTCAGACTCTGTATCTGCCAGCACAGTCAGGAGAGCTTTCACTTCTGGAGTCTCAACCCCCATAGCAGCCTTGTGATAGTATTGATAATGATTTGCTACCGTGGTCAAGGCTATCTTCAACATTTGAGTTACAGGATTTGGAGAACTCATAGGTCAGTCGTACTACCTACACAAACTTGCAGAAATGGCTTTGCATGCATTCGTCCCTGCGACTGAATTCAATATGACTGGCAAATCTTACGAAGCTGATTGATCTGCTGCATCTTGAGATATGCTAGATACTCAAAGAGCCTACTGATCACCTCAGATTTAGCTTTCGTTGCAAGGTTGAGATAGAGTGTATAGGTCTTCAGTCCCTTACCCAATGCCTTGTTGCAGATGAATATGCGAGGATCGGATTCTTCTCTAAAGGGGTCGAAAGGAGTTGGATCTGGAATCTCATCTCGATCGTCTGCACTATTGAGTTCCTCTAACTCATCGAGAATACCGGTTGCAATCATATGTTGAATCTTTGCGATCATCTTGAACTCTGAATCAGCGAGGACCAAAAGTAGTGCTTTTACCTCGGGCATCTCTGCCTGCTCAGCAGTAGAAGTGAAGAACTTGTGTTGTGATTTTGCTGTAAGCAATGCAAGCTTCAGCATAGGGTTCAATGAATCTACATCACTCAATGCCAACAGAAAATGAGATGTAAAAGCAGATGATAGCAGTTTCTGTCATGAACTAAGACTTCTGAAAGGCTTCTGGATTGATGAGGTAGTCAGAAATGAGTCTATGTTCACTTGCAGACATTCTTCCTTTCAACAAAGGAAGACCGTCATCAACAAAACGAATCAATGCATAGAGATTCATCCCTGATTTCTTTGCCGCTTCACTGGCGCCTTGTTGTCTGTCAATCAATACAGCGACATCATCACAGGTCACATCCTTTATACCTCGACTGTCAAGTTCTGCCTGAACCTGCTCTCGAGCTGTAAGTTTACTCGTTAGTCCTGTCACTAAATCATCCACAAGACATAGAGCGTCCCCTTCTTCAAGTAGCCCCTCCACAAGTGTGTGTTGACCATACTCTTGAAGCGCCTTCTTGAAGTCTTCTGAAGATTTAACTCCAGCAATTTTCCTTGTGTGAACGGCAGGCAGCTTTGACTCTATCGAAACAACTGTTGCAATAGGGACACCAGCAAATGCGATTCCTACTAGTTTGTTGACATGCGGTGCCTCTTCTTGAATCATCATAGCCATGGCCTTGCCGACCTTTGATAGTGTTTCAGGGAATGAGCTGATGAGCCTCAGCTGGATGTAGAATGGGCTCCAAAGACCAGATATTAGCTTCCATCCTTCAGGACGATCCCTTTCAGATGTTAGCAGCATTCTATTCTCATAGATTTCATTCATGATTTCCTGCTTGAGCATGTTGATATTTGGACTCATGAAGCTGTCACCCAGATGGAGTAAGAACTGAAAGGCTCTTAACTTTGACCGTGAATTTGCTCTAGGTGATCACGCATGGGACTTGAGGAAAGACGAAGACAGGACCTTGCTATTGAATGTGAGTCGACTTTCTGGGTCTTGCGTATCAAGAGTCTTGCGGGAATATCTCAGGCTCAATCTTGACTCTACTACGCCGTGCAGCAGTTCCTGTGAAGATGAAAGTGAGAATTCTGTTCCGTCGAATCACAAAGAGAACAACGGGCGTAGACACAAGAACGCCTAGAGCGAAGCGCAAGGGCCAAAGAAGGTCAAAGGCAGCACCAACATCTGCAATGGACCAACCAAATAGGAACATGATTGGCGCTGTGAGGAAGAAGGTCAATGGATGGAACTCATAGATTTCCTGGGATGCGTTTCCAAGCATCACTAATCCACGACGAATATTTTCAAAGGAGTCAGCAAGGTAGCTTGCGAAAATGAAGACGATTATTGTTCCAATCGTGCCTGTTCCTAAATAGATGCAGACGCATAGCCCGATATTATCAACAGCGATGTCAGTGAATCCATTGAGCTCTGAAAGTAGGAAGAGGGCTATGATTGCCATTACTGTAATAAGAAAGTCCTTGATCTTGGAGTTGGTCTTCCAAGCTGAGATTCCTCCTTCTTTCCGCATTTCGTTCCCAATTAGTGTGTATGTACAGGAAATGAGAATCGCACTAATATGCCATGGAACTAATAGGGGATAGAATATCTGATTAATTACGGCTGCGAGTACTGCAAACATAGGAATGACTAGGAAGCGGATAATTCGAGGTCTATCAGCAATCATTCGATCTAAAACAGCAAAAAGTAAGAACCCGAAATAGAGAACAGGAAGAAACCAAAGGTGGGTTGACTGGAGAGGAGGACCACTACCATAGAGAAACCAGAAAACGACCTCATTTGGGGTCAGATATGTGTCTACGATATTTGGCATAAGATAGAACAATAGCATCATGATGCTTTGTAGACAGAAATAGGGAATGAGGAATTGTCGACCTCTGCTTAGGGCAAATCGCTTCAAATCATATCGGTGTCGTTCTGATTTGTAGGTCAAACCAGCCATGACAAAGAAGAGAGGGATAGTGAAGCTACTCAGAGTGCTTGTGATGAGATTAACAGTAGGTATGATTGAGTGGACTAAGATAACAGAGATAATACCAAGGCCTTTTGCTGCATCAATCCATTCGACACGTGTCTGGTCTGCAGCAAGCTCAGGCATTATCCAATCACTTCTTCTCTCTCACTGACTTTCCTACCTATATATTCACCTTCGGTGGACGCGTGTAGAGATGCTTTAATTTCACGTATCAAATTAGAACCGGTAGACAAATTACAGGAAATATATAGTATTCCGGTACGATTTCATTGGGGAGATAAGATGAAAATTCGCGTCACAGGAGGTCTGACTGTATTCTTAGTCATTCTTCTAGTTTTTCCTGTATTTTGTGCTACTTCAATAGATCCTCTTACAATAGCAGATATGGAAAATGGAAATTCTGATTTCGATGTTTCAGCTATTGACACTGATCGTGTGGATTGGAAGATGGACCATTTTGAGAATCAAGGCTTCGAGGTTTGGACGGATGAATACACACCTGAAGTGGATTCAATGGACAGAACAACGGAACGCTACCGTTGGTACGCCACTTCACCGTGGCCAGTCAATGAAGGAAGTCAATCCTTTGGTATGCAAGCACGAGCCATAAATACGGTATATGAGTCCATAGCAGAACTCCAGAGATCTAGTGGCTGGGTTAGCAAATCAAATGTGGTCAATCTAACAATGAGCTTTGATTGGTATATTGATGAGCTCCCTGACCCAATAGGAAATGACACCTTAGTGCTAAGTATTGAATTCTCGGGTCCACGATATTTGGTCTACCACCTAGGAAGTGAACCAACATCAGCGACCAATACAAGCTCTGAGGGCAATTTCCTCATTGAGGGTGTATCCGATACATGGCATTATTTTGACCGTAATCTCACAGAGGATTACTTTGATGTGTTCAGCTCCTATCCGACAGAATTCATGCTCTTTCAACTCAGGCTCATAAGCCGAACTACAGAATACTCCAGAATCTTTCTTGATGATTTATGGTTGGTAAATGGAACAGTAATAATCGGTGGTTCGACCGAGAATGGGAACTTCAATGCTATTGCTACATGGGATACCACTCCGAACTATAGTCCTTCTGATGTGTCGAGATGCAGCGATCGTCAAGAAGGTGATTGGAGCTACAATGCGACTTCTATATCTAACGGGAATGCAAGCTATACGTATTTCCGATCCTATCCAGACAAGGTTGCATCTGCCCTCAATCCGGATATCTTCACATTCCAGTGGAAGATGAATGACTTTGGTACAGGTGATACTTACAACTATGCATACATTTCTGTTTCGACGTATAATAGCACCGGCTTCTCGATGAGCGTGAGGTACAGGATTTGTGGAACGCCCATGTCCATATTCGGAAATAGCATAGCCATTAATGTGCCAGGATACGAAACCACAGGACAGTGGTACTCGTTCAACACCAGTATTTGGGAGGACTTGTCAGGTACCTTCACCTTCTCTGATTTGTTAATTGATAGGATTGAGTTTCGAGTGGCAACTAGAGGAGCAGGCGAACGAATTAGCATACTCTTGGATAATCTTACTCTGACGATGGCTAGATTGAATGATATGGGATATGAGCAGATAGGAGATATCGGAGACGAAATCTATGCCTGGAGCCCACTAAATGGGCCCTTTCCCGAGATGACTCTAACAGATGATGCCTACAGTGGTCTTTATGCTGCGAACATCACCGTAGAGGATGGAAATACATTCGGAGAAGACCAAGATTTCGAAAATCTGTATGTAAACGATGCAACGGACCTATGGTTGGATCTATATTGGAAACTGCAAGAGTACTCGAATCTTGCGTTCGAAGAGGTGTATTTGGAGCTAGATTTTGCTGATTCGAATTCATTCGGGTACATATTCGCAAATGGTAGTACGGTAAACACTGGTAATGGATTTGAGAAGTTCATTCTTCTATCAGACGTGAACTCAGTTGGTATATGGTACAGCTTTAAGAGAAACATTTTCGATGACTATGTTGAGCTGTTTTCTACTGAACCGGACACAGAATTGGAACGTATTCACCTTGTGGTCTATTCGCAGTCAGGAGGGCGAATCGAGTTCCTACTTGATGATGTCTATCTATACACAGACCCTGCACCGGAGATAAGCAATGAGGCTCAGTTCCCATCAGTTCCAGAGGGGAATGAAGAGGTCATTGTGACAGCGGATGTGTTTGATCCCAGTCTTGATGTAGTGCTACTGCACTATCAGGTGAATTCGGGAAGTTGGATTGATATCGAGATGGTCCATGATTCAGGAGATACATTCAATGCGACTATACCCGGTCAATCCTACGACTCAGAAGTACGGTACTATGTCATTGCCAACGACACATTTGGCCAGATAGCAACAGGAGTTGAATTTGTCTATTCTACAGTGGATACTGAGGACCCCGTGGTTACTATCTCATCACCAGCAAATGAATCCGTCTGCAGTGGCGATGTGAGTATCTCGATACAGGCGAGTGATTCTGCATCAGGTATTCAAAGAGTTGAGCTCTACATAGATGGAGATTTGACGCTCAATGATACCTCAGCGCCTTATTCCTATAGCTGGGATACAACCGAGTTTGAGAATGGTACTCATATCATTTTGGCAATTGGATACGATGATGCAGGGCATAATACGACTGCCAAGCATGTAGTAACTGTCGAGAATGCCGCTACAACTCCAACAACCACCACATCAACTTCAACTACAGATACAGGTACGACAGATGTGCCTCCACCTCCAGAGATGATGCTATTGGTCGTTGTAGCCGGAGTGATAGGAGTTGTCGTCGTCATCCTTGTATACATGATGGTCATACGGCCAAGAGCACAAGGAACTTAGTCTAAGTGTTGCTCTGTCAACGTGATAGAGCAACCTTCCTCTTTCTGTGGAATATAACGAATACTCCAATGATAGCCACTCCTGAAATGAGTATTACAGGAACTAATAGATCGCCCAGTATGGTTGTTTGAGGTGAGTCAGGTCCGACAGAAATTGATTGCAGGATATAGTCATTATACAAGTCAAATTCGGGATCATAATCCAAGTCACCAACTCTCGCTGTGAAGACCACTACCAAGTCCAGCTCACGAGACACGATAATCTTCTGTCCCATTCGACCACAGGCCATGAAGGTAATCATGTCAGGCGCTAGCCACCATTGCCAGCCATAACCTGCATAGTCTGGAGGAAAGTAGAGATCGGTGAAATGAGCGGTGGTCGCATTTGTGACATATTCTGATGGAAGGATTTGCGTCCCATTCCACGTACCGTTATTGAGATAGAGAAACCCAAGCTTTGCCATATCATGCGGGTTAGCTCTAAAGCCACCCTGTGAATTATACCATCCTCCAGGATAGGTATACCATGTAGTATAGCCAAAACCTAATGGTTCGAAAAGGAACTCCTCTGCAAAACTGTCAGTCGTATATCCTGGAATTTGCTGGATTATCGCTCCAAGAAGTGTTGCGACTCCGCCACTATACAAGAACTCCTCCCCAGGGTCGTGTTCCATTGGTTTGTCGAGGACGTACTGGATGACATCAGAGCTTGCCATCATTCCTCCTATATCGTTGACGTCAGGATCAGTGTATGGAAGTGAGGATTCATCCCATTCAAAACCAGCACTCATGGTAAGAAGATTCTCTATGGTGATGTCACTCTTTCTCGAGTCGGGATTCGCAGGAGTATACTCAGGGAAGAGATCAAGCACATGCTCGTTGATACTCTCGATATATCCCTGTTGAAGTGCTATTCCAATGAGAGTTGATGTGAAGCTCTTCGTTACGGAATGCATGTCATGCATTCGCGTTGGATTGTAAAGTCCAGAAGGATACGATTCGAAGATAGCATACCCATTTCGGATAATGAAGACCGAGTCTATGGGATAGTCATGCTCTTCAATGTAGGCAATCATGTTGTCGAGTGTTCTAGCACTCATTCCCTCCTCTGCAGGAGTTCTGTTTTGCCAGCCAAATGTTGGCCAATAGTCAGGAGTCGAATTGTCATCCTGAGATGCAGAGAAGGCATCGTTGATAGGTGATAGATGACTGATTGATACCTGACTTGATATTGTTATCGAGGATGATAGTGTGAGAATCAAGACAAGTGCTAGACAATAATACCTCTCTTTCATGATGCCAACATCCTACGACTGAAGTTAGTGGCACTCAGATTGTCTATAAAGACAGGGTATCAACGCAATCCCAGTCGGATGTGGTTCAAAGGGTACCGTGACTACGTGGTAACCTTTAAAACCATCACTGACTCGCTCAACAGTCAAGCGCTCGTTGTCTAGGGGCTATGATGGTTCCCTGCCACGGAACCGGCCCGGGTTCGAGTCCCGGCGAGCGCACCATTACTTTTAGAAAACTCAAATGCTGTCCATCTGAATCAGACGCTCATATATTAGTACAAAACCTAGTTGTTAGTAAATTATATGCCAAATATTCGAATTATTAAGCAACATGGAAAGTGACCTGAAACCACGTATCAGATTTGATTTGCTTCTGGCCATCTATACAACACTCTCCCCAAGTATTGTTGAAACTGAAATCTTTGGTTCAGGAATTCATACGGTTCTTGATGCAGTGGTAATTTACACAACTATCACGAGTGGTTTTTGGACTTTCGTAGGGATTGAATCACTCACGCTTGGTGGGACTCCTGATAGTATGCAGCTGTTCTTTCCTACCTCTGCGCCTATATTGACAAGTTTCGTATGGGCTATAGGCATCATATCTACAGCAGTAGTGTTACTGGTTCTGAGAGGCAGACTAAGTCACAAAAGAGGATTCATGTTCCTTATTATTACTACGCTACTTCCTTTCGTTGTTCCAGGAATACTCTGGTATTCCGTAGAATCATTTCACACCTATCGAAGGATTCCCTTGCCAATCCCACAAATAGCTGGATTCCTTATTCTGTTTGTCATTCGAAAAAGAAGATTATCTGAATAACATTACAGCCCGGGTTCGAATCCCAGCGAGCGCACCACTTCTCTTCCACGGATATTTCTTTTTTGCTAGGCGTCAGATTAAGCGATCGGCTGGCGCATCAACTGCGATTAAACAATCTTGAAAAGAAACTGACAAGCCTTTTGGGAAGATACTTGCTCTTTATTATCCTAAGTAGTAGAATTAGCTCGCCAAATCCAATGAATATTGAAACTGATAGTCCAAGTATTACGAAGCCGAGTGGCCAAGCTGCGCTTAGGAAGTTCTCACCCATTTGAAGTAACAAAGGAAATGCTTGAAAAATGTCAATGGATGTTCCTATTATGATTGCGCACAAAGAAACTAGAATGCCGTGTATTGCCACTTCCAGTTTCGCATTAGAAATAGCATTTGAAACCTGCTCTTGAAATAATCTTTTGAATGATGGGATTTGCCGTCTTAATGCTTTCAAATCATTGAGTATCATTTCGTTTGGTTCAAGTGACTTAAATGAAGCAAGAGAACGCTTAATGGGGGGGATTCTTTCTTCCTAGCAAAGTTTCTATGTTATGCAGCAACCGATGTACATTGCCCACTAGTTGCTCGGACAGTTCATTAATACGACTAAAAAATATGGCACCATATATTTTCCAGAAGGCTATAGCAACTTCGTTCTTGGGATCAGTCCCTAGGCTTTTCATGACATTTGTGAACTCTGAAGTTATCTCAAGAATAGATTCATCACTAAAAAACAGCCAGTGTTTGACGATTGGTTCTTTTTTGAAGAAATTTCTAAAAAGCATGGGCATAGTAGTATCTGCAATATGCATTTGCGTAATCACTTGAGGAATAAGAAAAGAGATGCTATGTAATTCGGCCGCACATAGAGATATCATAATCAGTGATGGTAAAATCTCGCTTGTTGGATATTCTCTTGCTGAGTTACGAGACATTACAATTTCAGAGCAGGCAAGATAAATGTCAGTCCACCCTTCATAGAGGAAGTCAAAAACCTGTCCAGGTATATGGTTTTTCTTAACGCTTTTTGGACCAATAAAAAAGCCTTCAGCAATTTGATATAGACCAAGAACGTTCCCAAGCATCCTTGCAGTGCTAGTTTCAGAGCATTCTATTATCTTGAGAATCGCAGTGATTGGAGAATGCGATTTGAATCCTTTTCCAAGAACTAGAGAACCAACTAATTCAGATAGTTTGACTAATTCTTGATCGAATAACTTGAAGTCAGTTGAAACATATTTATCAAACACCAATTCAATTGCTTGACCTCGAATATAGATTCCAATGGGCTTTTCTAAATCGGAGTATAACTGTGGATTCCCTCTTACATAATTTAGTAAATTCCAACAGGGAGTGCTAGCATAATGTTTCAAAGAGGGAGATGCCAGAAGAGATGACTCTTTTCTTACGGTTAAAGGTAGTTTTTCAAACAAATGAAAAACGCCTGACGAAAGGCATTCGGATAGGTAGCTCAGGATACGAAGCATCTGTTTAATGTTTTCTGGACTAGATGCGAAAAAATTATGCATTGGCACAAATATTACTCTAGTTATCGTTTGCAATTGCCTATTCAATGCTCAGTCACTCCCAACTCATACTGTTAGCAATCCCGCAGAAATATTTTACATTACTGTTTTTTTCTATGAAGTTAAGTGATAAATCTATACCATAATTGAGATGATTCAGTATATTCAGATGTAATCATTCTACTATACGGTTCGAATCCCGGCGAGCGCACCACTTCTCTTCAAAACAAATCTAACAATGCAAAAAGATAGAGTGATGCGTATATCTTCTTAACATAATCGAATCATTCAAGTAGCTCGTACATCTTTGAGACTATCTAATATTTCCTGTGCTCCTTCATTTTCGACAAATTCCAAAGAGCAGCTGGCGGCATACTTAGCTGACTCGAGAATTGAAACATCTCTGGTACGATAATACTCCTGCTGCTTTCTGTAAGCTACGAAATAGAAGTCGATACTTGCGGTCTGTTCAAATGTTCTTTTTTCAGTAAGATTAGACGAGTTCATTATTGCTTTTCTATATGATTCATAGGCGTCAGCAATTCTATCCTGACGAATACGCAAGCGTGCAACTCGAGCTTGAACATTTACATTTTGAGGGTCTATTTCCAAGGCTCTTTTGAGATCTGCTTCTGTTGCACGGAAGTCGCCTTCTTTCAAATGTAATGCTGCTTTTCCGATCCAGAGTCCTACGAAGTTTTCATACATTGACTCTGCCTTATCAAAATATTCTCTAGCTGTTTCTAACTCATTCATCTGGAGTTGCAAAAGACCTAATTCTGCATAGAGAGCGGCCTTGTAACCAAGAGGAAATGAGCCCGATAGCAACCGCTGAAAAGAAGATTCGATATATGGATATCCTTCTCTAAGGCGGCCAACTGCCTTTAGAGTATATCCATACCATCCTTCATGTTCGGTCCCCGCTATTTTATCCTTGACAAAGTCAAATATTTGAATTGCCTGATCATATTTTTCCTGTTGTAGATATATTATAGCAAGTTGCTTTGTCCAAAATGCATCATTAGGATTTTGATCAACGATCATTTTAGCAAGGTACTCCGCTTTTGCTAATTCTCCTGTCAATATGAGAGCTGAAACATATCCCACGATGATAGCTTCTTCAGGTTCCTTTGACATCATGTAGGCACGAATGAATTCTTTTGCAGCTAAATCTTCGTCACCAAGATGCAGATGAGCTACAGCCTTAAACCAAACCAATATTGGAGTTTCTCCTACAGTAGATACTGCTTCTTCAACTGTTGATAGAATTTTATGAGGTTCACCCGCTGAAAGATAACTAGCACATTTTAGTATCCAAGTGTCAGGCTTCTCAGGGATGATTTCAATTGCCGATTCAGCTGCATGAATTGCTGAATCAAATTGACCTTTTTGTACAAGTGCGATTCCTAACTCTATGAATCGTTCAGCACTAAACTCAACTTTGTCTTTGAGAAACGTCAATTGCGACAGCTGTTGTCCTAGAGGGTGATATTTTTCCCATAGATCGGGATACTTAAGGTAGAGGGTTTGAATATCCTTCTTGAAGTAAGTATACTTGTAAAGGGGAATCTTACTTCTTTCTTTTCGAAGGTTTTTGACCAGTGTGTTATTTCGGGTAGCACTAGTAACTACCACAAAGGCAGCAATATCAAAGCTACTCGCTTGCGCTTTATCATGGTCAGATTTGATGGCGAAGTAGCTAAGTGTTCTAGTCCTTACCTTTGCTTGGATTCCAAGCGTTCTTTTTGTGGCATTAGCATCAAGATTCAACTTCCTAAATTCATCGGTCCAATTTGAATCAGGTATCTCCCCTATGATATCCACTCCATCCTGTGATTCGGGTCCTTTTCCTAGAATTGTAAGCTTGAAACCATATTCTTTCTCAAAGAGATCTCTCACAAACTCTTCGAATGTGTCTTGGTCTTCTGGAAGTTCAAGAAAAGTTCGACCTATCATCTAGCTTCACTTCGAACGAATACATTCATGATGATTTTTCAAATTCAAATGAATATATCGAACAGCTCCAGTCGCATATGGAGATAGTCTGTCAGAGTTTGAAATCTCTAATATCCTATGAACGGCCCGGGTTCGAATCCCGGCGAGCGCACCATCTTCTCTTTCATCATTACAAAAAAACTCAAA
>JAEORN010000163.1 GCA_016840825.1 Candidatus Thorarchaeota archaeon
AAACAGATGATCAATGTGGGCGGACTTAAGGCATATCCGAGAGAGATCGAAGATGTGCTCTTTGAGAATCCAAAGGTGAAGAATGCAGCTGTAGTTGGACTTCCAAGGAGTGGAGACCCATCGAATGAGTTTCCGAAAGCCTACATCATTCTCAAGGATGGAGAAACTGCTACAGAAGAGGAGATCATCGAGTGGTGTAGACCACGAATGGCCGGATACAAACGGCCAAAGGAAGTCGAATTCGTAAAAGAGCTCCCATTGAGCAATGTAGGCAAGGTACTAAGGAGAGAGCTTAGAGAGGCAGAAATCAAGAAACGAGGGCTATCTTAGAACATCTCATCAGAATACTGATCATTGCAACTAGATACGAAGTAATGGAAATTCCTTTGGCAAGAATCTCCTGAAACCTCCACTCCATGAGGGGTCACTAGGCTGTGTCCATTCTGGAACAAATACTCTTGGTGAACCTGCGGTCTGTCCAAGTACAAGTCTGATTGCCTCTCGAATTGAAAGAAGCTTCTGGGGTATCCAGTCAACAATGTCGCTATCTGTACAAACTGTTTCATTCTGTAGCCCCTCGACCAAAGGTCGGGCAATTGATGCAGGGACAGGTGTGACCAAGTCTACCCAATAGGATGAAAGTCGTGGAGAGAGAATGGGTATAGGGATGATCAATCGCTTCAACAGTCCGGATTCATGAGCATAAGTTGCCATAAGGTCGTGGTATCGAAGAATCTCAGGACCACCTATGTCAAGAGTTCTCCCCTCGGTTCGCGATTCTTCAAGAAGGCCCACTAGATATTTGATGACATTACTGATCGCTATAGGCTGACTCAGCGTACGTACCCATCTTGGTGTTGTCATAATTGGCAGTCGGTCAACAAGATATCTCATTATCTCAAATGATGCACTTCCAGAGCCAACAATCATTGCAGCTCGCAATGTAGTCACAGGAATAGAACCAGATTCAAGGATTGTTCGAACCTCGATTCTTGAACGAAGATGCTTGCTAAGCTGGCCACTCTCTTCACCAAGGCCACCGAGATAGATAATTCGCTGTACTTCGCATCGTGCTGTTGCAGAAATCGTATTTTTCGCAGCCATTCGGTCAGTTGCAGCAAAATTCCCACTCCCATACATAGAGTGAATAAGATAGTAAACGACATCGACCTCGTTGCATGCATCTGCCAATGATTCGTATTCCAATACATCTACTTTGACCGGTCGTACATTCTCAAGGCCAAACCAAGTGCACTTCTTTGCCTTTGACTCATTGCGATATGATGCCCGAACAGAGTAGCCATTCATTGAGAGAGTATGAACAAGACGTGCACCTACATAACCCGTTGCGCCTAGGACCAAGACGTCAGAAACTTTCATTGTTTCATGAGAATGTATCTAATGATAGAAATCTTTGCATTGCCTAAGTTACTCTTCATCTTGATCAAAAAGCTCGATGATTTTTCTCGTGATTATGGAGAATGTTTCGTTGACATTCTTGTTTAATAGCACCGATACCTCCAGGTAATCCATACCTAATTGCGCTGCAAGCATTTCACCTTCCTCCCTAGCAACAACACGGTCCACTGCACGGTCTGTCTTGTTGCCAATAAGAAGAGCAGCATATGGTTCCTCGAGATTTCTATCAACTTCTTGTTTCCATTCGATGACATCATTGTATGATTCCCAACTTGTCACATCAAAAGCGATGAGCACACCTTGGGTCCCAATGTAGTAGTTGGAACGAACTCTCTCTAAGAAGTCCTGCGACCCCATATCCCAAATCTGAAGGGTTGCAAAATTATCATCGACTTTTAGTTTCTTATATGCGAATCCTGTTCCCAAAGTAGGCGAATAGTGTTCACGAAATGTGCCAGTCGAATATCGAATGATCATACTTGTCTTTCCAACAGATGCTGAACCTACGGTTACAAGCTTCAAGAGATATGTTGGGCTCATTTTGGTCATCCTTTCTGGCGCACTGAATAATTATGTGATGGTTGCTCTGATAACCATTGCCGTGATGGAGTGCTAAATTATGATTTCCTTTGGAAGGGGTACGCCACGTTGTCGGGATAGAATAAGAACCGTCAATTTAGCACCTGAGCTGATATTTGAATATTCAACCATAAAACGCATGAATGAGTCACTCCGAGACCCGACACTCCTAGATACAGGCATACCATCAATAAGAGGAATACCTGCAGCTCCTGATATACCAACAATGAGCTCGGATCCGTAAATCGTTTGCCCACGTTCAATTAGGATATGGATTAGATCCTCTAATACACTATTATCGATCTTCTCCAAGGGGTATGTACGATCTATTTCTACTCTAGGCCAGCTATCTGTGCCGAGCTGTTCCAACCAGAATGAAAACTCCTCTAATCCCCTCAGATCAAAAATCGAATATCGCTCTATTATTCGATTAAAGAATTTCTTTGTGAGCGCTGAGATAAAGGAGTTCAGGTTCTTTCTATCAAGGGCCGCAGAAAATTGAGCGAGTATCTTCATCCACTCACCATACATAAGCATCAATCTATTCGATTCTAGTCCTTCCAATGGTTTGAAATCGAAATCAACAAACCACTGCTCGTTCTTCAATGCGATTTGTCCAATTATCTCAGGAGCTTGTATCCTCTTCATTATAGTTCGTAAAATGTTTGTGATATCCCGAACTCCATAAATTTCTTCAGCAGAGCGTAGAGAGAAATCAAGCAATTCCTTTGCGAGAAGAATCCTTCTTTTCTCATGAGATAGGACCTCTATAACTTCATTTTCCCGGAGATAATCTAAGACTCTTAGGAGTTCTCTCTCATCATAATGACTACCCAGCTCAACTAGTATCTCCTTGACTGTTCTTCTCCCATCAATCAATCCAGCTAATCGTGGGATAATACCCACCATTTCAGGATGCATATTCAAGAGGTCTCTTACCTCAATGGAAGTTGCCTGAGTATACCTCAGGAAATTCGTACGAGCACTCAGGAAGTCTTTGAAACTTAACATGTTTCGAAATCGAATCACCCTTTGAGACCATAGTTTTGACATATCGACTAATATCTCGCTCTGAGATGCCCCGCTAAGTTCGCGAATTTCCTTTACACTTCTAGACCCATTGATGAATTTAATAATAGGACTGAATTCAGGAGGCAAATTATCGGGTCTATCCGTGAAGTACGGAACCCAAGAATCAGGTATCTCTTGGAAGGATATCTTGCTTAACACTCGCTCTCCAAAAGACTCTAAGTAGACCTCAATAAAGGAATCGTCTAATTCGAATGCTTCAGCAGCTGGAACCCAATCGAGCTCAAATTCCGCTAGCAATGAATCAAGAATCTCCACCGTGTCGTCAGAAAGCCTCCTTTTGCATACAGCAACAAGATTGGTTTCGACTCCGTGTATTATCGTAAATACTCGAGCCCCATAATCGACCTGAAAAACGGGTTCGCTTTGTTCAAAGATCTGTGCTGAAAACATATCAATCGCTGCAAAGAAACTGGAACCCAAAACAGGGTCCATATCAAATGCGCGAGGGTCTAATTGCATATAGAATCTGGGAGCCCCGCTTTTGTCAATGATCATGATTGCTTCAAGAGAATGACTTGCCATTTGGACTCACCAACTTCAGAGTTCTTCCACAGATATTCCTACTTATCAAGGGAAGAATAAATATCCCTCGTATTAGATGGTCCTTGTCGAATCAATTTTAGTTCCTTCATCCATGAACTTCCTTGTGCTTCTTGCCCAATTCCACATACAGCTGGGCATTAGCTCTAAAATTCTCAATCATACCTTCAGACAGCTCCTTGACAACCTTTCCAGGTATTCCCAAGACCAAGGAGTTAGGAGGGATCTCTGTACGTTCTGTCACCACGGAACCAGCTCCAATGACACTGTTTTCACCTATTTTGGCTCCTGAAAGGACTATCGCCCCAATACCAATGACGACATTATCGCCAATCTCTGCGCCATGGATTACGCAGTTATGACCCGCAGTGACATTGTTGCCGATATCTGTGGGATTCATGAATTCACAATGAACCGTTGCATTATCCTGAATAGATGATCCACGACCAACCTTGATGTAATTCATATCACCTCTAAGGACCGCAAATTCCCAAACACTACTGTCCTCACCAATCTCTACGTCGCCCAATAGCGATGCCCGAGGAGATACATATGCATCTGGATGTATCTTTGGTATTTTCCCATCGAATTCAAAAAGACCCATTCTGAAGAACACCTGAACTTGGAAATACTCTTGCACTTTTTAGACTATTGAAAAGGCAGACATTCATATTCTTTCATCTTTCTGAAATAGCTCATGCCATTCACTCTTTTCCATTACCCTTTTGGATATGGAATTTCGAAGATTAGTAAGAATCTTAGCTTGCCGGGATTACTTGTAGGGGCTGTGATTCCTGATATCGAAGTTCCAATTCTTGCGTTATTCTTTGAAGGAGTGTATCCGGATCATTTCATACTTCACAGCCTAGTAGGAGCCCTCTCAATAGGGCTAGTCCTTTCCATCCTAACCACGAGATATTTGTATACGCCATTGATTGGTTTCTTTTTCAAACTTGATAGAGATAAGCTGGCTGAAAAATGCGCGATAACTCCATATCTTGTGCTATCTGCGATTCTTGGAATCATTTCGCATTTGGGTGTTGACCTCCTTCATCATTGGTACAATCCGATACTTTGGCCCTTCATACCTGATCCATATGCACTTGTGGGACCTTTGGTAATAGTTTTCGCAAATCTTCTAAATACAGATATCCTTACAGGGTATTTTGTAACTAACCTCTTGACACATGTCGTTATGATTCCAATATTCCTAGCGATATTAGTCAGAAACGGAGAAGATAGGTGGCAGCGAATCTGGATTGGAGATTAATGACTATTTCAATGCGCGAATAACGATATTACGATCAAACTCTCTTTGGAAAGGTGATTTGGCAAAATCGGAGAAAACCTCGAAATCATTGAAACCTGCCGCAGAAAGGGATTTCTCAACAAACGGAAATGTTATTCTCAACACATCTTGAGTTTGCACAATTGGCTTTGCATCGATAGATTCCACAAGATAGGATAGCACCAGAGTTGCTCGTTCTGTGTCACCTTGTGTATAATCTAGAAATCTGCTAAAAGTGACTTCCTCACCTGAGGGTAGTATACCGGTCTTGGACGGCATGAAACGGATACCTTGTTCCTCAACAGCTTCAAAGTTAAGAGTCTGGAAGATGAAGACCCCTTGGTCTAACAGCATCTCATAAATTGATTGCAGCATCTGGCTGAAATTCTCCATTGATGGTAAGAGGGCCATTGAGTTGCCAAGGCAGATTATCAGACTGAATTTGTTATGATAAAGCTGAGAGACGTTTCGCATATCGCCTACCTTGAAATCAATCCCTACGTTCTGTTCCTCTGCAAGTCTTTCAGCAGTTGAAATCATAGATTGGCTGTTATCGATTGCATGAACCATGATACCCTCTTTTGCAAGTGCTACTGCGTGTCGACCGCTACCACATGCGATATCTAGCGCTCGTATATCCTCACCTTTCTGAATTGATGATAGAATGAAGGGCATTTCCCTGTTCAATCGTGAGCTCCAATCAATTGTATTGTCATATGCCAGAGCGAATTCATCAAAAACTCCCATCAAATTCACCTCTATCGAGAAACTTGGCGGTCGACATATTCATGGACTTCATCAGAGGTGAATAATACACGCCCTTCCATGCCGCCTGCGATCGTTATTGTTTGCCCACTAATATGACCTGCAACGGCATCAGATGAGAGAAACAGTATCGCGTTTGCTATGTCAGATGGATTCGCAATTTTCCTCATAGGAAGAGTCTGAAGTACTCGTGAAACCATTATCGCATCAGACATGGCTTCTTCTGCCATCGGAGTGTTCGTCCATCCAGGATTGATAATATTCACGCGACCTCGATCAGCAAGATGCACAATCTCATTCTTTAGACTCATCATGAGCCCATGCATACCGGCTTTTGATGCTGAATAATCTGAGTACCAAGCTTCTCCGAAAACAGCTGCGGTGGATCCAACAAGTAAAAGTGAGGCATCCTGCCCAGGATTGTCTTTGAGATTCCTAAAGAAGTACTTTGACGTGAGAAAAGCCCCGGAGAGATTCACATTTACGACTCGATTCCATTGTTCAAAGGGCATCTCATGAACTCCAATTCCTTCATGATTGGCAATTCCCGCATTTGCAACCGCAATATCTACGCGACCATATTTTGAACTGGCTTTTGAGAAAAGATCTTTCAAATCGTCTTCTCTTGAAACATCGGCCTTTACAATCAACAGACTTGAGCTGTGTTGCTCTGAAAGATTCGCTAGATTGCGTTCATCTGTCTTATAGCAAGCTGTAACATTGGCACCTTCCTCGAGAAATCTTTTGGTTGTTTCAAAGCCAATACCACTTGAAGCTCCAGTCACTAATGCATGCTTATCCGTAATTCCTAGCTCCATTGTCATCATTCCTAAATTGATGCCTTCACATTATGATGATGCTAAATATCAGATGACTTCCAAAGAATCTTGTGAAATCGTTCAACGAGTACATCAGGCCAGCTTCCTATCGAGCGTAATAGTAAATCTGCAGTCAATGTAACATCGTCATTCAGAAGGAGATTCTGTAACTCTGAGCAGTGAAAAAGAGGAGAGATGTCAATGCTCGAAAGTGGATTCTTTGCCAAATCGATCTCTCTAAGATGAGGACAGTCGCTTAATGGATGCAGATCGATTGATTTGATTCTATTATTACCAAGCTGTAGCTCTTCTAGATTGACGCATTTGCTCAATGGTGTCAGATCAATTTCGGATAGTTGATTATAACGCAATGTTATCTTCTCAAGCTTGGTACACCATATCAAAGGCAGTAAATCGATTTCAGTGATATTTCTGAGCTCAAGATTCAGTGCAGTTTCATAGATTGGAATAACTCGGGTTTGTTCAAACCCACTGGATGTCTGAAATCTGATAATGACTTCCTCCAAAACGCTACCTCCAAGCAAATGAATCTGATCGATTCGAAATAATCAATCTTCCAGTATATAGAAATCTCTTAAGCATTAACCCATTAAAAGTATCATGTATCTATTCGACTGATAGCTGAGCCCATCCATTGCAACGAGGATAGAACATCCACCAATTCAAAGACTTTGGCTCAACTCTAAGCTTGACCCCACACTCTTTATTGGCACATTCGAACTTCCCTTTGGGCCAAGGTGTGGAGCAGACCGGACATGTGGATATCAATTGAATGATCTCTTCTTTTGAGAGATGATTAGGATTTGTCGATGTTATGAAGGTCATTTCCACACATCAGTATGTAACGGAGTGGGAATATTAAGGAGAGATGGCTAGCAATATCTCGTTTTGAAGAATGATATTGCATATTACTCTCTTTATACAATGATCCTGAATCACGATGGTTTTTTAGGATGTGCTTTTCCTTTCTCACTTATCATGAAGATCGAACCATTAGTTAAAGCGCTTGAGAGAATGACTCCAGATTTTCTATCATCACTACTCGATGTTCTTCCTGTGGATTTCTCAGTTATTGATGCCAATGATAATGTC
>JAEORN010000164.1 GCA_016840825.1 Candidatus Thorarchaeota archaeon
AGGTTCAGTCGTGAACCTCGTGCGCCTGTCTGTGCCATGATAACAGCCGAGTTCTCAAGACCGAGATGCTCTCCTGCAACCTCACCTGCGGAATCACGTGCCTCTGCTAAAGTTGCCATTATACGCTGTTCAAGAGTTTCAAGCAGAGTCTGTCCTGGATTCGCATCAAGCTCTCCACGCTGATAGGTTTCAATAAGTTGATTGACCTTCTTGTCTGCTTCTTCGAGAATGAGATCTATTCGTCGAGATGCTTCCTTAGGCAGTGTAACATCATCAAGACCCATTGAGAATCCACGGTCTGTGATGAGTCGTACAAGTAGTCGACCTACAGAGTCCATGAATACACGGCCAGCTGTGGAACCCTTCTCCTTGATTATTCTATGGAATAACGAATCGGGTTCACCTGCACCAAATGCCTTTTCGTCAACAGCACCATATAGTAGCTCTCCATTTCGGACAACTACCCATGCATCATAGGGACAGTCATCCTTCACACCGGGCTGACATCTTCTGCAGATGTTGGCCTTGAATGAGATATTGATTCCCTCAGGAATGAACATGCTGAAGATTTGTTTACCTGTCCATAGCTCAACCGGTGCCTTGATAGCTGGATCTGGTGGCGTACCATCAAAGTTTGCTGTAGCTAGTAATTGATTAACTTGATTGATTGTGTAAAGACTTGATTTTCGTGTAAGTAGAAAGGCTGCAGAGATGTAATCCTGTAGAGCTCCTATAATTGGACCACCATATCTTGGTGAGAGAATTTGTTCCTGTACCCTCATTAGGACACGTGCTTCTGCTCGTGCCTCTTCTGATTGTGGAACGTGGAGGTTCATTTCATCACCATCAAAGTCTGCATTGTATGGTGGACAGACGTATAGACACAGTCTGAAGGTACGATATGGCATCACTCGAACTTCATGTGCCATGATTGACATTCTGTGTAGTGATGGTTGTCTGTTGAATAGAACAATATCACCACTGTCCAAGTGACGCTCTACTATGAACCCAGGTTCGATTGTATCGGCAATGATTGTGCGATCCTTCACGAATCGTAAGTCTACTCTGCGACCATCGGAACGAATAAGGTAATTACAGCCAGGATGTCTCTCAGGCCCGCGGATGACTAATTCCTTCATCTCTTCAAGATTCCATTGGGTCACTCGTTGTGGAATTGTAAGTATCTTAGCAATCTGCTCAGGCACACCAACCTCATTCATACTGAGATTAGGATCTGGTGAAATGACTGTACGAGCAGAAAAGTCTACACGTTTCCCAGAAAGATTACTTCGAAATCGCCCTTCCTTGCCTTTCAGTCGCTGAGCTAGAGTTCTGAGTGCCCTTCCAGACCTGTGACGAGCAGGAGGTATTCCACTAACACCATTATCGAAATAAGTTGTACAATGATATTGTAGTAGCTCCCAGAGATCTTCTACGATGAGCTGTGGTGCCCCTGCATCTAGGTTCTCACGCAATCTCTGGTTGATACGAATTATGTCAATGAGTTTGTGAGATAAGTCGTCTTCCGAACGAACCCCTGATTCGAGTGTAATTGAAGGACGCACTGTGACTGGAGGTACTGGCAAGACCGTGAGGATGGACCATTCTAATCGGGCCGCTTCTGGATCAATGCCAAGCAGTCTATAGTCATCATCAGGTATGTTCTCTAGTCTATCACGGATGTCAATTGGTGTGAGTCGTACAGAACCAGCCTCACCGACTTCATAGATTGAGGTCGGTTTCTCTAGTTTGAGCTTGAGTTGTTCTCCGCCACAATGGGGGCAGTTCTTAGCTTTTGCTCCACGTTTGAGTATATCTTTCGAAAGATTTGCTGTCTTCTGACCAATCTCTGGATATCGTTTGAACATTCGTTTATAGTGGTCAACTACTTCATCCTCAAGAAGGATTCGATTACAGTCACGACATATCGCTCTGAGAACTTTGTGGATTACTTTCGCATATCCAGCATGCATGATGGGACGTGCCAGTTCAATATGACCAAAGTGACCTGGACAATTTCCAACACGATTTCCACAGGTTCTACAGCGTTGACCAGGATCGATAACACCAAGCCTCTGGTCCATGATGCCTGATTCAATAGGGTATCCATCTTCGTCATATGTGTCAGCAACAACAATCTGTGCGACACTCATTTTACGGATGTCTTCTGGACTAAGAAGTCCAAAATCAATACTATCGATTCTTTTAGTTGTGAGTCCGGAGAGCATCTTAAATCATCTCCTTGAGTCGTAGCCTTGTGGCTAGGCCAAGCGACATCATTTCTTGTATTAGTAATTTGAAAGCGTATGAAACAACCACGCTACTGATTTTTGCACTGGTTCCACATATTGGGCAATAATACTGGTCTTTGTTTCTATCATGCACACCTATCAGGCCACACTCTTCACAGACAAGCATCGTACTCTTGTCTGATTCATCAAGAAGTCGTCCTTTAAGGAGAATTGCTGCACCATGACCTATGAGAACGTCACGTTCCATCTCTCCAAATCTTAGACCACCCTCTCTTGCCCGACCCTCAGTTGGTTGACGGGTAAGAATCTGTACTGGACCTCTTGCCCGAGCATGGATTTTGTCAGCAACCATATGGTGAAGTTTCTGATAGTAAATCAAGCCTATGAAGATGTCAGTTCTTAGTTTTTCACCAG
>JAEORN010000165.1 GCA_016840825.1 Candidatus Thorarchaeota archaeon
ACTCAGGGTCTATGTCCCGGAGTTTTCGTGAGATCTGATATTCATAACTAGCAGCCTGATCTTCACAGTCCTTGATTACAGGATACGAATAAAGCGAGACTGATGTTCTAGATTCAGCCATTGAGATACCTAATGAGTTTACAATTGCGCTTGAACTTGAAGAACTAGTAACAGATGATTCAATGGCATATTCACGCCCTTCAAGTTTCTCCTTTGTTGCATCAATTGTTCGAATAAGTAGTTCTGCTGCTGCATCAGATGTGAGCTCGTCAACTTCTTTATCGAATATTTGTTTGGCTACTTTGTAGTTGTTGACAACACTCGGTAGAGTAACAAAATCAGGATCCGCAATAGAAGCTCTAGCGAGGTTTAGAGAATTCTCAATTACTTCTTTGATATCAGATTCATCTAATGTCGTAACATAGGCAAAGCCAATCTTCTTTCCGATGACCGTTCGTATCCCAATACCAGCATCGAATTCCTCACTGGCAGACTTGATTGCATTATTCTCTGCTTCAATCTCGTATAATATGCCTCTTGCAACATATGCCTCAGCTTGATCCGCACCCATCTTCTCTGCAAGACGTACTGCTTTCTCTCCAATAGCAAGTAAATCATCTGTCAAATCACATACCTCCTACTGGTACATCTAAAATACGAGCATGTGGTCCGCCAGTCATTGTTGGAACAGCTTGACCACCTTTACCACAAGAACCAGCATCCAGTTCAAAATCATCCCCAATTGCATCTATCTTGGCTAGGACTTCTAGAATATTTCCTGCAAGAGATACATCGCGGATCATTTGCCCTAGCTCACCATTCTCAATGATATAACCATGACTTGCTTGAAACATGAATTGACCAACAGCAGAGCGAGTGTATCCATAATTGAAACTACAGAGAAGGATTCCCCTCTTTGTATCTTCAATGAGTTCATCTACATTCCAGTCACCAGGTTCCATGAAGGTATTTGACATCCGTGGAAGAGGAGGCTGCATATAGGATTGACTTCTAGCAGCTCCGTTTGGTTCCATGTTCAATCTGCTTGAGGTTTCAAGGCTATGGAGAAGATCCGTAAAGATACCATTCTTCACAAGGTATCTTTTCTTTGTCTTTGTCCCTTCCCAATCAAATTCATAGGAACCACGTTGCCCTTCTAAGGTTGGATCATCAATCAAACTGAGATGGTCAGGACCAACCTCTTTCCCAATTTTATCTTCGAGTACTGTAGTGTGAGATGGCCAGTTATCAGCCTCTGCTGCATGACCAAATGCTTCATGAGTCATTACTCCATTCAGAATAGGATCCATCACAACATTGTAGGAACCACCCTTAACAGAAGTCGATGAGAGAAGGTCTATGACAAGTTTTGCTGCATCTGTCCCGATTGATTGTGCCTTTATGGTATCCATTACTTCAAAGCCACCACGAACACCAATCGATATGTACATACGTTGGCGATTGGGACCTTCTTTCGCAGTTGGGGCGGATATTATTCGAGGTAGTGAATTTTCTTCATAGATACAGGTTCCCAAGGAATTTGCCACATAGAGTTCTGTATACATATCTCCGTATACAGACCGAGTAGATGAGATCCTTTTATCATAATCACGCGCTTGGTCATCTATCATTTTGACCAAAGACATCTTCTCGTCTATTGAAATACTACTGAAAGGCTTCTTCACCTTGTATTCAGACCGCGCTTTAAAGGTAGGACCATCGATTTGGAATTTTTCCTCAACCTTCTCCCTTGTGGCTAGTGCCATTCTCGCAACTGATTCACCAGTAGTACGCATTCCAGAAGGAGTAAGGTCAGTTGTTAGACCAAATGCCCAGGCACCATCAATGAATGCCCGAATACCTGCTCCTTTCAATCTTGATGCCATAGACTGTTTTGATACACCATCATTGATTTCGATGATTGTTGTAGTGGTGTTTTCGATTCGGACATCTGCAAAACTTACACCAGTTTTGAGTGCAGCCTCGATAGCTGCAGTAGCGAGGTCTTCCATTTTAGTATCGCCTGTAAATTGAACCTGAGCTTTTCAAATTGGATATAACTGATACGGCTTGTACATTCGCCTATCCAAAACAAGATACGATTTTGATATGTCCCTAATAATACACAGGTTATTCATGGATAAGTTCTCGATAGAGATAGATGACCACCGGAGGTACTCACTTGACAGAAGATATCTCATTAGAACAATGTCAGTCATGCAAGAACAATAGAGCTACACATATTTGCGATGACTGTGGAGTGGTTCTGTGTACTGAGTGCCTTGATAATAGATCCAACGAGTACACGGTCTGTGCTGACTGTCATCACTCCCTTGGTGAGTCAATTCCTGGAGAGAAGTTCGAAATATGTCCTGAATGTGAATCAGAGAATCTCACGAAAGGAAAACGTACAATCGATATCTGCTCGCGATGTCACTCCTCAAGAGTGACAGGACTTGAAGACAAGAGAAGGGCTCTCGCTTTAGAGATGCGACATGCAATAATGGCAATCCAATATGGTCATACAAAACTACGAGAATTCACTAACAAGCTCACTACAACTAAACGAATCTTGGTTTCATTGCGTATGGCGAATTTCCTCCATTATCGGTGGATCGAAGAGAAGATCGAGGGGATTCAGGAGGAGCTTCCTGCAATAAAAAATCGGATTGGTAGTCAAGCAGAAATTGTTGCTAGGAAGATGGCAGCTGAAACTAAGAATTTCGTGGATTACAATAGATGGAGCCCCTCCCAGTTTCCATTTATTGAGGGAATAACCAATAGAATCACA
>JAEORN010000166.1 GCA_016840825.1 Candidatus Thorarchaeota archaeon
ATGATGACGCTGGTCCATTCTTATCATCCAGATTGGGAACTGTGCTATCCTTAAAGAAAGAGATGGTGGACCGGCCGAGATTTGAACTCGGGACCTCCTCCATGCCAAGGAGGCGATCTACTTCCCTGCGACCTCTTACTGAAGTCACAACCGGGCTGATCTACCGGCCCAATGCGTGGTTCGTTGTTCGCCCTCGAACGGTTAAAAGAATTGTGGAGTGAAACCAGAAACCGTTGTCCCTGTTTTTGCCCGTTTCCTTTCGCGATGTTCCGACATCTCACAAGCAGCATAGCATATCGCGAAGATGATAATCGCTACGATTGCGATGATCATCACTACAAACTCGATCCCTTCGAATACCTCACCTACTTGCATACTAACCCACTCCTATAGCAATATCTCTATGCTTGGATATAATCCTTTCAGATATGTAGAGATTTGGAACGGTTCAGGATGATACTATTCAACCTAAGAGGGGAGATAATATGCGTAAGTTTGTTAGGATTTCATACCAGGCTGATCTACAGGTCCATCGCACAACAAGTGCGATTCGTTGTTCATGATAGAACGATTAAAAGAAGTGTGGAGTGAAACCAGCCTGTCCTTCAGGGGAAATAGTATCACTCTCACAGAATGAGGATTTACTCACACAAGCTATTTCATATCTCATGTAAGGAACCTGCATGTATGCAGCTCATTCTTCTGATTACAATTTGGATATTCATACTTCCAATTGGATGCATCATCGGAGGAATAGTGTCAGTCATAGTCAAACACTATTCACACTGGTCACACAACCATACGCTGGGATTTTCTTTGCTATTGTCACTACCATTGGCTATTTTTACTTGTATCACTGCACTGGCATTATACTCAGTACCACCCTCTATTCTACTAACCCCTTTCACAGGACCATTGTTTATTATTTGCATCATCATATCTAACCTGCTGGTCATGAGGAAGAAGCAGTAGTATTCCAATAGGTACCACCATAATCCAAGCAGAGATTTAAGATAGTTCAGGATAGTTCTTTATGAGCCAAGATGGGATACATTGCACGAAAGATTGTCCGGATTATCATATTCCTGTTTTACTTCAACCTCTGTCTATGGATTCTCGCGAATGGCATCTACTTTGAAGTGTTCACTCTGACCCTTGTTGTATTAGATCAGATTCTCTATATCGCTGACACACTCATCCGACCAGCCACACCAAGGGAGGATGTTGATAGTACGACTAAGATGATAGTACTTCTGTTCCTCTTGCATCCCTTCTTCTTGATTCTCCTGTTCTATGAGAACCTTCTCTTGACGAACATCTTTCTTTCCTTCCTGAATGGTCCAATCATATCTATTGTAGGCATAATCGTCTATCTCATAGGCGCGGGAATCACTCTTGCGAGCAGAGTTCAATTGGGTAGATATGGCGATGGAACCACTGCATTGAAGGATGGACATAGCCTCCTAACAAAGGGATTCTACAAGTATATCCGTCACCCGCTCTATTCGGGAGCCCTAATAGGACGTATCGGGATAGGACTGACCTTTCGCAGCTATTTGGGTCTGATTCTCTTAACAGCAGTCTACTTCGTAGTCTTCCGAAAAAGGATGGATATCGAAGAGGACTCACTTGCCACGGAGTTCGGAGAAGAGTACATGGAGTACATGAACCAGACCAAGAGATTAATCCCGTATATCTACTAGACTCAACGATGTGATGGGTGTTCTTTCTATGCAACTCCCTTCCTTCGGGCATACACGACAAGGGTGACAATGATCACAATCACCACACCAGATGCTACTATGAGAAGTGCTTCAATAGGTACATTTAGCCCTGTATCATTGCCAATCCAATTATTTCCAGTAGTAGGTAATGGCGTGTAGGTACCTGCAGTTCCATTTGGATATCTGTCGACACTCCCTGCATCTCCAGGTATCACATAGACCGCCCCAAGGACCGCATCGTCCCAAAAGTTCCCGCAATCTATCTCATTGTCCCAAAGATTTCCGAATCCGTAGTCTGCAGCATTCAGCCCATTTCTCCCGAAAGTGTTGTAGCAGATAACGCTTCCAGATCCCCCCACACCTAGTCCAATATGCTCGTTGTCAACGATCAGGTTGTCAAGAATAGTGCATGATTCTGCACTATCAAATCCAATTCCTTCATTATTATCGCGGATGGTGTTCTCGATAATAGATATCTCCTGGGATAACTCAGTCAGAAATACCCCAACGTGATTACCAACAACCATACTGTCACGCAACTGACAGTCGACCACATGCTCGAAGGATATCCCGAAGGTATTGTCTCTTGATGTCACACCTGTGATATTGCACCTGATAGAATATGCGACAAGAATGCCTATCGTAGCATTCTCAAAGTGTCCGTTCTCAACGAGTGTGTCGCGGCACTTGACCAAAACCAGCTGTCCGAATCCCGTCGCATCAATCGAATGTTCAGCCTCGTAGGAGAAATACCCCAAAGGTAAATCGTTGACCATGTTATTGGATTCCTCAATGATATAGTGCGCCTCCTCAGCTCCTCTAAGGACCAGACCGTTCTCAACGAAGGTATTGTTCTCAAGCCGTAGATCAAAACAGCAACTCATCCAGAGCCCATAGGTATTCCTACTAAAGGAGTTGTTAGCAATTGTGCATCTGTCAGACCAAGTTAGTTCAAAGCCCACACTATCATCACTGAGTCCATATTGTGTCTGATTGTTCCTAAGAATAGAACAATCATCAGAATCATAGACCATCACCATACCAGCAATCTTGTTACCGGAGATAAGACATGTATCGGACTCGTAGAGAGTCAATGGAATGTTCGATTGATCCATGGTACAGTTGCTTACGACACATGCATCACCATATTCAAGCATGATTCCACCATTGATGTAGGTGAAAATGCAGTTGTTTACAAAGCCATTCTGTAAATGATCGAATTTGATTCCCTGACCAGCAAAGGGATCTGTAATCGCGGAGAAATAGCAGTCCGCGATGACAAAGTAGGCTGAGGTCCCAGATATCTCAATGGCAGTTGCATCAGTTGAGAATTCAAAGCCAGAGATGCGATAGGGGTCATCAATGGTTCCACTTCCGGCCCAGCTCTGAGCAGCAAAGTCCTCGTCACTTTGGATAATGATGGGACCATGGGGGGAATAGTCAGCAGGAAGAGATAGACGATGGGGCTGATCATCCGCGGAGTTGATGGTGTGTGAAGCACTCATTGGAGATACAATAAGAACTGATAGGAGAATAGCAAGACCAAGCAGAACACAGTATTTCATCAAAACACCCCCAAACACGCAACAATAGTATACTCAAATTCAGATATCAAGGCTGTGAACAGAGAAGAATTGAACCATAAATAAGCGCTGAACAATATCTGAGATTCCTTTTTGTTTTGGTTGGACATTTGATTTATGGGGAATAC